>CAZQJF010000569.1:0-2926 GCA_964593735.1 uncultured Streptomycetaceae bacterium
GACGCCAATGCCGCGGCACTTGCCGCGGGCGCGCGACCCGGCGCGCCGCGCGGGAAAGTCCTGCCAGTCGCCGAGCGCGAGCGCCCGCTCCATCACGGCATGGTAGGCGCCGCTGTCGTAGATCATGCCCCACGGGTTGGTGTAGGGCAGTTCCGCCTCGGTCAGGAGGTTGCGGCGCCTCAACTCGATGCGGTCGAACCCGCCCTCGCGGGCGGCGAGGTCGATCAGCCGCTCCATGACGTACATGACTTCCGGGCGGCCCGAGCTGCGGTAGGGGCGGGTCGTCATGGTATTGGAGAGCACCGCGCGCGCCCGGAACCAGGCGGCCGGCATGCGGTAGATGCTCGACATGATCTCCACGCCCTTGCGCAGCGGGGAGAAGTTCGCGGTGTGCGCCCCGGCGTTGCCGATGTTCGATCCCCGCATCGCGAGGAAAGTACCGTCCTTGTCGAGCGCGAGCTCCGCCTCCACCGCGAGATCCCGGCCCTGGTAATCCGAGAGGAACGCCTCCTGCCGCGTGCAGGTCCATTTGACGGGGCGCCCGACGCGGCGCGCGGCCCATGACACGAGGCAGAACTCGGGGTAAATGAAGCCGCGCGTGCCGAAGTTGCCCCCGACATCGTGTATCAGCACTCGCACGCGCCTCGCCTCGACGTCGAGCATGAGCGCGAGGTCTTCCTTCAGCCGCGGCGCTCCGCCGCTGCCGGCGTGCAGTGTGTAGCGCTCCGTCCCTTCGTCGTACTCGCATACCCCGGCGCGCGGCTCCATCGGCACGCCGGTGACTCGCGGTATCCACGTTTCGAACCTGACGACGTGCGCGGCGCGCGCGAACGCGGTCTCGGTGCCCTCGCGGTCGTTGCCGACTTGCGCGTCGAGGGCGACGTTGGAGCGCGCGTCGTCCCAGAGCCGCGGCGCGTCCGGCCGGGCCGCCGCAACGGTGTTGGTGACGGCGGGCAGTTCTTCGTAGTGCGCCTCCACGAGCTCGGCGCCGTCCCTCGCCGCCGCCACCGTCTCTGCGACCACGATGGCGACCGCTTCGCCGACGTGCCGCACCTTCTCGATGGCGAGCGCGTACTGCGGCGCCGAGAACAGCGGCGTGCCATCCGTGTTCTCCAGATTGATGTCGGCGGGATGCGCGGTGAACGGCTTGTGCGGGAACGGCTTGAGCCCGTCCGAAAGCAGGTCGCGTCCGGTCAGCACCGCCAGCACGCCCGGACTCGCCGCGGCTTTCCGGGTATCGATGCCGAGCAGCCGTGCGTGTGCGTGCGGGGAGCGCACAACCGCCATGCAGGCCTGCCCCGGCAGGTTGACGTCGTCGCTGAAGCGGCCCTTGCCGGTGATGAGGCGCAGGTCCTCCCTGCGCCGCACGGGTTCGCCGATGCGGGTGCTCTTTGCGGGCGGAAAATGGGGACGGACACAATTTCCGGCAAGCTCCCCGAGAACATGTGGCGCCTCGTTACCGGAGGAAATTGTGTCCGTCCCCATTTTTCCAATTTTTCCCATCGCCGCGGCGCCGGCGTGTATCGCCTTGACGATGTTGTGATAGCCGGTGCAGCGGCAGATGTTGCCTTCGAGCTCGCCACGGATCGCGCTCGCGTCGAGGTCGTTGCCCAGGCGGTTCACCATGTCCACGGCCGCCATGATCATGCCCGGGGTGCAGAATCCGCACTGCAGGCCATGGTGTTCCCGGAAGGCCTCCTGCATGGGATGCAGCTTGCCGTCTTGCGCGAGCCCTTCGATCGTCGTGACGGACGCGCCGGCGCATGCCGCGGCGAGGACGGTGCACGACTTCACGCCCTTGCCGTCGAGATGTACCGTGCAGCAGCCGCACTGGCTCGTGTCGCAGCCCTCGTGCGTTCCGGTCAGTTGCGCGATATCGCGCAGAAACTGCACGAGCAGCGTGCGCCCTTCGACCTCGGCACTGACGGCACGTCCGTTTACGTTCATGGAAACCAAAGGCATAGTCAGTGTCCTGAGTCGCTGGTGCCCATCGCAAATTCAAGAACAGAAATCAGCCACAGATACACACAGATAAACACGGATAGGGCCAACTCCAAGATCAAGTGCAATTTAGCCGCAGATAAACGCAGATAAACGCGGGCAGGATCAAAGGCAAATTAGCCACAGCTAACCACGGATGAACCCTATCTTGAATTCATCTGCGTGTATCCGCGTTTATCTGCGGCTAATCCTGCTTTTGACCTTGGGTTTTGAGATCTGTGTTCATCTGTGTTTATCTGTGGCTCAATTCTTTTTAGCAGACCGCTGCGGGTTACTCCAGCGGCGCGCCGGAAGCCTTTACCACTTTGCCCCATTTCACGATCTCGGACCTGATGAACGCGGTGAATTCTTCCGGCGAGTTGTTGACCGACTCCATCCCGACCGCCCCGAGCTGTGCGATGACCCTGGGCGTGCGACCCGCGGTGACGATCGCGGCGTGCAGTCTGGCGATGATGTCCTTCGGCGTTCCGGCCGGCGCCAGAAAGCCGTACCACAAGCTCGCCTGGTGTCCGGGCACGGTCTCGCCGACAGTGGGCAGGTCGGGGTACGCCTTGGAGCGCTTCGCGCCCGCGGTGGCGATCAGGCGCACCTTGCCGGTCTTCGCGTGCGGCGTCACGCTGGGGCCGCTGCCGAAGTAAAGTCCTGTTTCGCCGCTCATGAGCGCGACCATGGCCGGGGCCGCGCCCTTGTACGGCACGTGCACGATGTTGATCCCGGCAAGCTGCTTGAACAGCTCGCCCGTGACGTGCGCGCTCGAGAGATTGCCGACGGAGCCGAAAAGGAGTTCGCCCGGCCTGCTCCGGGCGAGTGCGACCAGCTCCTTCACGGTTGCGACCGGCAGCGACGGGTGCACGACGAGGAAGAATTCGGACGTAGAGATGAGGCTGATCGGGGCAAAGTCCCGCAACGTATCGTAGGGGAGGTT
>CAZQJF010000570.1:0-2924 GCA_964593735.1 uncultured Streptomycetaceae bacterium
CGGTATGGCAGGTGTGAGTCAGAGATCGCCCCGGCTCAAATGGGCTCTTGCACTGTCGCTTGGTATGTTCGTTCTAGTCGCCGTGGTCGCCTTCTTCCGGCTGAGCGGATCCTCCGTCGCGGCGGAGGAGGGCCTGGCGTCGTCGTGTGAAGAACGGACTTGGCCCGCCACCGAGATTTCGTGCATCGCAGCGCGGAACACGTCGGTCACGGCGCTGAGCACCGCTCCCGGGCGGTGGACCGTGCGCATCTGGCTGACGACGCTCGACGCGGTCGACGCTCGCTTCCATCCGCGGCGGCAGGTCGCGGACCACCCGACCAGTGGAAGCGCTCCGGTGTGGTTGTCCATCTACGAGAACACCGCTGGTCCTGGTACGGGCGATCGCGTGCTGCACGTCGCGGCGGCGTCAAACGCGAGGCCAGGCGCCTTCGTGTATGTCTATCAGTGGCCAGAACTCGGCTCTCCGGCGGTACCCGCAACGATGCCTTCGATTCGATAACCGCTCCTTGCGCTCCAAGCCACCGGAACAGTTCATGGCGACAACGGCCGAAGCCGTCGTACCGCGCGAGTTACTCGCCTCGCTGCCGGACGCCGCGCTTCTCGCGTTCCGCTGGGGATTCACGCCGGATGCCTGCGTCGTGCCCGACAAGGGTTCGTAGGCTTCCGCACAGGTCACGCAGCGCAGCGCATCAGGTCGAGGCCGCCGTCGCGAACGCGAAAGGTGCTGGGGCGGACAAGCCGCGTACCGGTCGTGATACGTTCGACCCAATGAGGAGCCTGCTTGTGTTCGCAATACCTTTCGCGACGAGCCTCGTACTGGCCCTGTTACTGGGTATCGTCACCGACGCGATCCGCGTTGACGACTCCACGAGCGTGGTCATCGCGCTGGTCGGGTGTGGTGTCGCTGCCGCTGCCGTCTCGATGGCTACGAGGGGAATCAACGGCGTTGTCCTCGGGACCATCGGCGGCACAAGCGTGATCCCGATTGTGCTGGCCATCAAGGTCCTGCGCTGGCCGAGTGCCCCCGTCGTCGGTGACGGCGCCCTGCTCCTCTTCACCGCCTACTTCGTAGCGGCGATCGCAGGCGCCATGGCAGGTCAACGACTCGCCGCAGGGGTGATCCGTGAGCGGGCATTACGCGGCCCGGCGCAACAGATCTAGGCCTCCATCCCGCACGCGCAAGGTGCGGGCGCGGACAGCGCGTCCGAATCCCGTCTTCCGCTCAGGGTACGCCCCAGTTCGAATCGATGCGGCTTGAAGGCGGCTGGCTCGTGCGGGGTGGATGAACTCAAGGCGGTCGCGGGGTGGCCAGGAACTTTCCCGGCGCGCCGCTCGTCTTACGTCTCATCAGAGGTGATGATGCAAAGGTTCCTTGTCGCCGCTGGCTTGGCGGTGCTCGTCGCTGGCTGCACGCTGTCCGGTCCGCCACAGCCCACGCCGTCAGCCGGACCTAGCGCAAATCCGCGCCTCGGAACCGCTGCCGCGATGATCGATTGCTTCGTCATCGATCCGGGACCCCCAGCTACGTACCCCGCGAGCGGAATGGAATGCGTCTGGAAGGCCTACGCTGCGCGAACGCCTGTCCGCTGGGCAGTCACCCAGCACACGATCGAGGGCGACCCCGTGCCATCGACCATCGCCTTCGACGGCGCGGTCGTGATGGTGACTCGTGACCTGAGCCTGGATCGGTTCTCGGGTACAGCCGACCGTCGACTCTGGAGCTGGCGCTGCCGCACGATGACGCAGCGACCATGGGTGACGGACGCCCAGCGTTACTCGTTCGATCTGAGCGATTGCACCGGAGATAGCGCACCGGCCCACTTTCCCTAGCCGCCCTCGATGAGCGCCGCGGCGCCCATCCGTTAGCGCCCCCGCCATCCTGACCCTGCGCGTCCGGGATGGCGGTCTGGAACTGATGCGGCGCGCCGCGTAGGGAACGCGCACGCTGCTTTAGGGTGAGAGGGTGATCTGGCCGGCCCTTGCGGGCCTCGGCGCGGCGACCCTGCTCTTGGGATTCGGAACGGCCGTCCTGATCCTGCTGTGGTACGCGGGGATCCTCACATTCCCCTCGGCACCCGGATTCACAGCCGCCTTCCTGCCAGCGCTCCTCATCGGTGTCGTCGTCGCGCGCTCGCTTGGAGGCTGGCTGGCCACGCTCGGCGTCGCGGCACTCGGCGCGGCCGCCGCGACCAGGCTGCTGGTTTTCATCGACGGCGAGACACTCTTCGCCTACAGCGCGATCCCCGCCGGGCTGCTCTTCGGCGTTGTCGCTTCGGCCATTGTCGGCCGCGCACGCGTCCCATTTCCGCGTGCACTGGAGGCCGCCGGAGTCATGGGTCTGGTGACGATCCTCACCTTCCTGCTCGACACAGCCGCACGGCTGCTCCCGCCGAGCGACCCCTATCCGTATGCACTTGCCCTCTCGCTCGTCGGAACGGCGGCCGCGGGCGTCGTGTTGGCGAATCGTTCCACGCGACCCTCGCGCGATGCCGCGCTCCTGGCGGGCGCCCTAGTCGCGATCGGGCTCGTCAGCTTGCCCACACTTCCGATGGGCGTGGCGGATGACCCACGCAACCTGGCGGCCGCCGCAGTGCGCTTGGCCGGGCCGCTCGTCCTGATCGGCGCAACGTGGCTCGCCCAACGGCGCTGGAGGCACAGCACAGCACTTTGAAGCCAGGGCGGATGTCCGGACTCGGACGCGCTATCCGGGCCGTCCGCACCCTCCGCGTCCGCGATGGCGGGCTCGACCTGCTGCGCCGCGCGGCCTAGCGAGTCAGACGTCGCGGAGACAGGCAACCTGGGGCGAGACGCGCGCCTAGCGAAGCGCGAACAAGATGGAAGCAGCCAGCGCGCCAACGCCGTCGCCAATGCTCGCGCCGATGGGCGAGCGCTGAACGCGCGCTGGACCGTCGATTCTCAGCGGT
>CAZQJF010000571.1:0-2914 GCA_964593735.1 uncultured Streptomycetaceae bacterium
GCTGCCGATACCCCCGCATCCCGGCGCCACGCCCACCGGCGCACCGCGCGCGCAATTCGCGTCGCGGGTTCCGCCGCGCGCGGTGCCGCGCATTGCGCGCGTCACGCGCATCGAGGATCTCGCGCCCGCCGAGCGTCATTTCTTCGATCGCGTCGTGCGTACCCGGGGTCGCGTCGCGGGCCCATTCGAGATGCTCCTGCATAGTCCCGACCTCGCGGATCGCGTGGCGGTGGTCGGCGAACAGCTCCTCTACGGTACAGCGATCCCGGCGCCCGCGCGAGCGCTCACGTGGCTCCTTACCGCGGCGGAGCTCGATTGCGACTACGAGTGGATCATGGCTCGTGCGGCGGCCCAGGAGGCGGGCCTTCCCGCCGCGCTGGTCGATGCGGCCGGCACGCGCCAGCCATTACCTCCCAGCGCGACGGCCGACCTGAAGGTCGTCGCCGACTTCTGCCACCAGCTGCTGCGCGGCAATCATCATGTCAGCGATGAGGCCTACCGCGCCACGGTCGACCGCTTCGGGACGCCGGCGACGGTGCAGATCGCCGCAACCGTGGGCTACTTCGTGATGCAGGCCGTGCTGCTCAATGCCTTCGAGGTAGCGCCGGAAGGCGAGCCCTCGGAACTCGTGCTGTAAATATGGAGAACCCGAACGTGGAACTGTGGACCGAAAACCAGATGAAGGCGATCGACAAGATGCTCAACCCGCGTTCGATCGCCGTGGTTGGCGCCACGCCGAAAGGCGGCTACGGCGGGCGACTGCTGACCGCCGTTCTGAAAGCCAAAGACCGCGTCAATATCTACCCCGTGAATCCGAACTACGAGGAAATCATGGGCGCGAAGTCCTATCGCAGCATCAGCGATCTCCCCGAGGCGCCGGATCTCGTGGGCATCGTCGTGCCCTACAACAAAGTGCTCGACGTATTGAAAGAGTGCCAGCAGAAAAAGGCCGGCTCGGCCGTCATCATCTCCGCCGGATTCTCCGAACGCGGAACGGATGCGGGACACGAGCTGCAGCAGAAAGTCGGCGCGTTCGCGCGGGAATCGGGACTGCGCTTCACCGGCCCGAATTGCCTGGGCGTGGCCAACGTCAGGGAAAATATCTGGGCGACCGCGTCCTCGCGCACGCTGGGCGGCCTCACCGGGCACATCGGTCTGGTGTGCCAGAGCGGCGCGACGGCATTCGGGCCGTTCCTGCTGCGCGCCGTGGACAGCGGCATCGGGTTGGGCCACATCATCTCCACCGGCAACGAGATCGATCTCGACTTTTGCGATTTTGCCCGCTACCTGGTCGACGATCCGGAGACCCGCGTCATCGCCGGTTTTGTCGAGGGCTTCAAGGACGTGAACAAGCTGATCGCCGTGGCCGAACTCGCCGCGGAGCGCGGCAAACCCATCGTCATCATCAAGATCGGGCGCTCGGAATCCGGCGCGCGGGCGGCACGCTCCCATACTGCGGCGCTCACCGGCGCCGATGCCCTGTACGAGGCCGTGTTCAGGCAGTACGGGATCATCCGGGTGCAGGATTACGACGAGCTGCTGGAGGTGTCGCAGCTCTTCGCCCGCAGCCGCAAGCCGCAGAAACCGGGCGTCGCGGTGGTGTCCCACTCCGGCGGCATCAGCTCCCTGACCGCGGACATGATGGGCCAGGCCGGCCTCGACCTGCCGCTGCTCAGCGATCACGCGCGCGACGGCATCAACGGCATCCTGAAGGACTTCGGCTGGGCGGCCAACCCGGCCGACGTGACCGGGTTTGCCCGGGGCGAGCATTTCCCGAAGATCATGGACTACATGATCGAAGAGCCCGGCGTGGGCACGCTGGTCATTGCCAGCGCCGGCCAGGGCAACCAGATCGATCAGGTGATCAGTCTGCGCGACCGCAGCGACAAGAACGTCGCCTTCTTCTGGACGGCAAGCCGGGAAGACAAGGGACCGCTCGCCAAGTTGAAGAGCGCCAACATTCCCATCTTCTATACGCCGGACAAGCTCGCGCGCGGACTGAAAAGCCTGCTCGACTACCATGCCTGGCGCGACCACCGGCTGGCGGCAGACACCGCTGCCGCGCCGGCGCTCACCACGGAGCAGGAACAGATGATCGCGCGGTTGCGTGCTCACGGCCGCACGACCCTGTCAGAGAGTGAAAGCAAGCAGGTCATCGCCGGCTGGGGCATCCCGGGCACGCGCGAACTGCCGGCTCCATCCGCCGACGCCGCCGTCGAGGCCGCGCAGCGCCTGGGCTATCCCGTCGTGCTCAAGGTCGATTCGCCGGACATCCTTCACAAGACCGAGGCCGGCGCCGTGCGCCTCGGCCTGCGCGATGCCGGCGAAGTGCGCGGCGCCTACGAGCAGATCATGGCCAACGCCGCCATCTTTGCGCCGAATGCCGCCATCTCCGGGGCGGTGGTGCAGGAGATGGTTACCGGCGGCGTGGAGATGATCGCCGGGATCTCGTACGACGCCCAACTCGGCGCCATGCTGCTCTTCGGCAGCGGCGGGGTGATGGTCGAGGTCTACAACGATGTGGCCCTGCGGCGCTGTCCCATCACGCGTTCCGAAGCGCTCGACATGGTGGCGCAAGTCAAAGGCGCGCAGCTCCTGCGCGGTTTCCGCGGCAAGCCGCCCGCGGACGTGGATGCTCTGGCGGACACGCTGGTGCGCATCTCGCACCTCGCAGTGCACCTCGACGGACACCTGGCGGAGCTGGATATCAACCCGCTGATGGTGTTGCCCGCGGGACAAGGCGTGAAAGCGGTCGATGCGCTGGTGGTGTTGCGAGGCTAGCAGCCTGTCGGACTTACTTGATGAACGATCGGTGTAAACGCATGGGTGATCGCTCCTGGTCGGGATCGAGCCGACAGGCTGTAATTGGGTATTTATTGATCTGAAATCGTTAGGTAGTGGGCAACACGCCGGA
>CAZQJF010000572.1:0-2912 GCA_964593735.1 uncultured Streptomycetaceae bacterium
ACGCCAAGCGCCCTGAGCTCACCGGCAAGGCGCTCAGCGAAGCGCGGGTCCACGGTCTGATCGGGAAAGGTCTGCCATTCGACGAGGACAGCCCGCTTGCCTATGTGGCGCATGTGGCGCACGGGGCGGATGGGGCGGGGATAGCGCACTGAGTCTCGCTGTTGAGCGTGGTTCCACTCCCGGAGTTTGAGGGAGATCCCCTTCGATGACGATGCGGATGACCAGCGACCGTCGTGTTCCATAGACCCTTCTGGCTGAAGGGGGTCGATCGTTTGCTGCCGCTTGGCGACTATCGGGTCGTAACCGACGAAGAGCTCATTCGAGGGTGTGCTTTTCGGCGTACCATCGGGTTTCGACAGTGATCTCCGTGCCGGGGCCGTTTGGATCCGCGGTCGAGATGGTGACCATCGATCCTTTGGACCTGCGGGCCGCGCAGGACCAAGATGCAGCCATGCACACCGTGCACCCGGCAGATGGCGTGGCGAGCGTGTCTCTGGATTTTAATAGTCAATTCCAATTCCACAGGCAGCACAGCCCCTCGCGTCTTATGGAACCCGTGGACCTCGTCGACGTTAAGGATTTCCACGTAGTTCTCGTCGTTCAAGTGTGAAGGGAAATCACGTGCGTCCCCTTGTCGAACCTCCGCCCTCATTGCGTTGCATGTGCGGTGGCCAGCTGCGGCTCAAGCTAATTGAGCCGGCTGACCGCAACTTTGGAAAACAGAGAGAAATATTCGTCTGCACAAATTGTAGCCGGGAGAAAACATTCCTCGCCGACCGGAACCCGTATGCGGCTCCCGTCATTAACGCGCGTGGGGGATGGTCAGCGAGCCAACTTTAGATCTCTAACGGGCCTTGCTAAACATCGCGCGATTGTCCGCTTCTGGTGATTTGCCGAGATGCCGTGCCAGAACGTCTGTTTCTTTTGGCAAGAGCGGACCAACTCGAGGGTCGCTGTGAGGTCAGGTGGACCCACGGCCTTCAGGCGCGATGCGGCCGTTCGCGCCCTCACGGTTGTTACCACGGTTTAATTTGACGTGAGTTCGGCTGCGGAGTCAGTCTGATGGCCCTACCGCCCCACTGTGTGTACCGAGAACTTCATCCGCATTGATTAGCTGAAGGAATCACCTAACGTCAGTGCACAATGTCTCGCCTTCTGCGTCTTCCCTCGCTGGCCCCGATATCATCACTGCCATCATCAATGGCAAGAATCCGCCCCATCTCACCGCCAAGAAGGCGATCAGCTCCCGATACTCGGAGCGGTAGTGAATATCCAGGCTAGCTGTCGGCAGGACGCCTTCCGCCAGCGCAAGCATATCTCCGCAGTCCTTGACATGGCGTCGATTTGCGGCGGACCGGCGGGAGTGCGATTCCGCCGCTTCCGCCTCGGCGTCCTCAAGCTCGGCCGCATCGAGCCAGTCATCGTCAGGTTCGTTCTCTTCTGACTCAATTCGCGTGCTGAAGAAGCTGGAAGGGGGAAGCTGCTTGCTGTCGCCGCTGACGACGGCCCGCTTGGCGCGGTACAGAGCCGGCACGGCATTCTCGACCCGCATCTGCGACGCTTCGTCGAACACGACAACGTTTTCCCCCTACCGATAGTGCAGGGACGGGCAAGGCAGAGATTACTTATGATGACGCCGATAAAATGCTCTCCTGGAGCATCACGTATTCCGGCCTCAGCGGAAAAGCCACCGCAGCCCACTTCCATGGCCCAGCAAAGGAGGGCGAGAACGCTGGTCCAATGGTCCCTCTCACGCAGTTGGACATGCCCGCGCTCAGCCTGCGTCGGGCTTGGATAGAAGGGGCGCCCACCCCTCTCTTCCTTCTTTGAGCTCGCGCAAGCAGGCGATGACGGATTGCACCTTCAGGAAGTCATCAAGTGTCTCGCGTGAAGGCATGTCGTCCTTCGCCAAAACTCCAATAAGATAGCCGCGATAATCGCGTAGCGAAGCAAGCGCCGCGTCTATGGTCTTCTCATCGGCCATGGCTCACCTCATGCAGCTATGTGCTTCGGTATGACGGCAGCTGGACCACCGCTCCTCGAAACTCTCGCCAAGGCGGGGGGAAGCAATGGCCTCGGTTCAGTCGGCCGTATCGCGACCGTGGACTTCGGCGGGTGGGGCGGTCGCCTCCACAGCCGTGAATGGAGCGATGATTGTGTATTGATGCATCGCTCCCGCTGGCACCAGCCACGAGTCTCCACGCTTAAGGTTTAGAGTTTGTCCTCCCAAATCGAGCTTGGCGCTGCCCGAGATTACGTACCCCACGGTCTCGTATTCTCTCGTCGTTGGTGCCTTGAGCTTTCCCCCCGGTTCGTCAATCCAGAGGCGCATCGAAACGCGCTTACCGGCGACGAGATATCTCTGACCCATTTCTCCCTTGGGGGAGGAGCCAGCCTCCACCTTCTTGATCGTTGTATCCGGCATGGTTCACCTCCGTGCTAGTTTGTTCCACCTGGCGCGTATTGCCTCCGTGAAATCATGTAGCCTATCGGCAGCCACATCCCAATTCACTATCTGCCGAGGTGCGGCGCCAGTTGGGCCCTCCGCTGTTGCCAATGAATCGGCAATGAAGACCACCACGAAAAAGAGCAGGGCCCCGACGATCACCCCCAACAAAAAGCGCATGTGAGCCACCCACTCATCAAGCATAAAGTCAACGTCATTGCACTGAACTGGCCTTAGCCGCGACGTTTAAACAGGCCTAATAAGAATCCGAGGCCGAGTGCAGTCGCGACCGCGGCGAGGGGGCTACGCCGAATTGCCTCTCACAGCATCCGGGCGCTCATCATGGCAAAGGCCCACACGCCACTGGAGCGCCCGCTTAACCGAAAAAGAAGAAGCCCCGACGGGGGGACAGGGCTTCTTCGGTTCCTTTCCCCATCACGGTGGCCCGATAACACACTGAGATTCG
>CAZQJF010000573.1:0-2911 GCA_964593735.1 uncultured Streptomycetaceae bacterium
CCGAGGCCGTGCCGATCGCAGTCAGACCGGCAACACCTGCGCCGATGACGAAAACCTTGGCCGGCGGCACCTTGCCCGCAGCCGTGATCTGGCCGGTGAAGAAACGGCCGAAGTGGTGCGCCGCTTCGATGACGGCCCGGTAACCGGCAATGTTGGCCATCGAGGAGAGCGCGTCCAGCTTCTGCGCGCGCGAGATGCGCGGCACGCTGTCCATCGCCAGCACGGTGGCCTTCTTCGCCGCGAGCTGCTTCAGCAACTCCGGGTTTTGCGCGGGCCAGATGAAGCTGACCAAAGTAGTAAATGAGGTGCCGCCGTCGCGCATCAGGCCGACTTCCTCTTCGCTCGGTCCGCGCACCTTGAAAACGATGTCCGCTGCGGCCCACAGCCCGGCAGCGGTGCCGGCGATGTCGGCGCCCGCGGCGCGATAGACCTCGTCGCTGAAATTCGCCAGGTCGCCGGCGCCCGATTGCACGACAACCTTGAAGCCCAGCTTGATCAGCTTCTCGACGACTTCGGGCACCGTGGCGACGCGTTTTTCTCCCGCCGCCGTCTCTTTCGGCACGCCTATTACCTGAGGCATGAATTACCCTTCGTCAGTGTGGGATAGCCGCAAAGCGAATTTCGCCGGCCTGCAGTTCCGCCGGGATGCCGGATTTCATCGAGATCTTCTCTTTCGCCGCGCCGCGAGCCCGCTTTTGACGTTGCGGCGCAGCGGGAACAACCGCGATTATAAGGGAACTCCAACCGCGGTACGTATCCCACAATGGGCCATGCCTTGGATACAGTCGGATCACGGCTCACGGCTCACGGATCACGCCTTGGGCTCAATTGGATCACAGATCACGGCTCACGCCCTTATAATCGCGGCATGCCCGCCATCCGCGTCCTGCCTGGACCGCTCATCAGTCAGATCGCAGCCGGTGAAGTCGTCGAACGGCCGGCTTCCGCCCTCAAGGAACTCCTGGAAAACAGCCTCGACGCCGGGGCACGCGAGGTTTCGGTCCAGCTCGAGGGCGGCGGCACGAAGCTCATCAAAGTGAGCGACGACGGCTGCGGCATACCGCGCGACGAGCTCGAGCTCGCCCTCGCCCGCCACGCCACCAGCAAGATCACGTCGCTCGACGACCTGGAACGAGTCGCGAGCCTCGGATTCCGCGGCGAGGCGCTCGCCAGCATCGCGTCGGTCTCGCGGCTCACGCTCGTGAGCCGCGAGACCGACGACCGGCACGAGTGGACCCTGACGGCGAACGGCGCCGAGGTCTCCGGGGCCGAGCCCGCGGCTCTCGCGGGCGGGACGAGCATCGAAGTCCGGGAGCTTTATTTCAATACGCCGGCGCGGCGCAGGTTCCTGAAGTCGGAGGCGACCGAATTCGCCCACTGCGATGAGGTTTTCAAGCGCATCGCCCTGTCCCGGCCCGGCACCGCCTTTACGCTGCAGCACAACGGGCGCGCGCAGCGCAGTTTCAGGCCGCAGGCGTTGGCCGAACGCATGGGCGCGCTCCTGGGAGAAGACTTCCATGCCGCGGCACTGCCGCTCGACGAATCGAGCGCGGGACTGCGTCTCTACGGCGCCATCGGCCTTCCGGCGCACGCGCGCTCCGGCCGCGACGCGCAGTATTTCTTCGTCAACGGCCGCTTCGTCCGCGACAAGCTCGCCGCGCACGCCATACGCCAGGCTTACCAGGACGTGCTGCACCACGAGCGCCACCCGGCCTTCGTGCTGTTTCTCGAGGTCGACTCGGGACAGGTGGACGTGAACGTGCATCCCGCCAAGACCGAAGTACGGTTCCGCGACGCGCGCGCGATGCACCATTTCATCTTTCACACGCTGAACCGCACGCTCGGATCGTCGGTCGCGGGTGGGGCGGCGATAGCGCGGGCGCAGGCGGCCGGGTCCCCGGAGCTGCACGCCGCGCAGTACTCGGGACCGGCCTCCAACTACCGGCAGAGCATGCCGCTCAACCTGGCGGAGCCCACTGCCTTTTACGACCGGTTGTTCGGCAGAAACGCGCCGGCGCCGCTGCCCGCGGACGGCGAAAACGTGGCGACACCCGTGGATGACGCCCCGCTCGGCTATGCCCTCGCCCAGCTCGCCGGCATCTACATCCTCGCCCAGAACCGGCACGGCCTGGTGATCATCGACATGCACGCGGCGCACGAGCGCATCACCTACGAGAAGCTCAAGAACGGGCTCGACCGGCAGGAGATACCGATGCAGCCGCTGCTCGTGCCGGCGAGCTTCACCGCCGACAAGCTCGAGGTGGCGACGGTGGAGGAGAATGGCGAGGTACTGCGCCAGATCGGGTTCGACATCGCCCCGGGCTCCCCGACCACGCTCATCGTGCGCGCGGTGCCGGCCACGCTGGCCGACGCCGACGCGCGCGAGCTCGCTTGCGGCGTGCTGCGCGAGCTGCAGCAGTACGGCGCCAGCCGCGTGCTGACCGAGCGGAGCAACGAGCTGCTCTCGACGATGGCATGCCACGCGGCCGTGCGCGCGAACCGCCGCCTCAACCTGCCGGAAATGAACGCGCTCCTGCGGGAAATGGAAACGACCGAGCGCTCGGGTCAGTGCAACCACGGCCGCCCGACGTGGCACCAGATCAGCATCGCCGAGCTGGATCGGCTGTTCATGCGCGGCAGGTGAGCGCATGAACGGTGGCTCGTTGCTCGTTTCTCGTTACTGGTGACTTGTGGCCGGCAAGAAAAGGAACAAGACCCGACGCGGCCCCCAAAAGCGTCCTGCAGCGCGGCACGCAAGACGGAAGACGGCTCCCCGACGACGAGCATCGAGAAAGCGCTCACCGCCCCGCAGGGCTGGCGCTGCAACCGCAACCGCCACCCAACAGGCGGTTCTGTCCCCCATCTATCAGGTGGACGGCGTCATCGTTCACGATTTACCGGTCACGAGCAA
>CAZQJF010000574.1:0-2907 GCA_964593735.1 uncultured Streptomycetaceae bacterium
CTTCTCTAGCCGGCCAACCAGCTCTTATGGCGCTGGCATGCTCCCCGATCCACGCAGTATGCCAGATGTTCCCTCTTCTGGCAGGTTCGAGCCGTCTGTTGGCTGCCGTTTCTCGTCTTCGGCCGCGCCTTTTTCAAGCGATTCCGGTTTCTGCAAGTGAAGGACCCCCGTGCCATAACCGCACTTGCCGCATTTCGGAGGAGTCACTTTCACCGGCGTCATGACGCCACAATGCAGGCACTCGAAGTAACTGGGCATCTGCGCCCCTTTCTATACATGCCGTGTTACCAGCAACCCCGGCAATATAGCTCAAATTGGCACCTATATCTGTCACGGCATCTCGACGTCATGTAGGGGATCAATGACAGACAGCAGCTGTTCAGCCTACGACTTTTGTTGACTATCGCGGGCGAAGAAGTTCAGCGACACTCCGCTCCATGGAGCAGCTGAAGCCTTTCGTATATTTGTCCGGAGAGCAGTTCGCCGAACTGACACAGGCGAGAAAAATCGCCTACCTTGCCGTTGCGGTTGCCGCGATCATCCGGGACCGGCCGGTCGTATCCGAGGCAAAGGAGCCCGATCCCGACCCCGGGCCCGGCACCGGCCTCCAGTCAGGAGCGTAAATTCCACCTGGGCAAGCGCGCCTTACACCACGCTGATGATGTCGCTGTCCACGAGCAGCGTCGCGAGGCCCCGGGTGTAGGTGTGAAAGCCATCCACGATGGCGCCGCCGGACCAGCCCGTGCCGCGGTGCACCACGTCGCCGAAATCGCCCGCCACCCGCAACACGTCGTTCGAAGACATGGCCAGGACGTCCGCCTGGCGGAGAGTGAGAACGTCGCCTCCGCCGCCCGTCATGTCGATCCTCTCGACGTTCACGATTCTCGAGTTGGACACGTTGGTCAGGTTGAGGTCGACCCAGAGTTTCATCGTGTCGAAGCCGGTGCCGCCGTCCACCTTGATATCCGAAGCCTGCCATACCAGTGTGTCCATGCCGCCTTCGCCCAGCAGCCGGTCGGCGTCGGCGCCGCCGTCGAGGAAGTCGTCGCCCTTTCCGCCGTGGAGCGTGTCCCTCCCGCTGAATCCATACAACTCGTCCGCGCGCCCGTTCCCTACCAGGAAATCGTTGGAGCGGTGGCCCAGGATGGTGAGCCTTTCGCCCTCGAGGAAAGGGTCGAGGTTCTTCGACTCGACGATGTCGACGGCCGAAGGCAAGGGGCTGTCCAGCCCATGGATGATGACGCGATAAGTATCGTAATGGCGGTTCACGTCGGCCGCGCTATACACCTGGATTTCTTCGGCGGTCCCGCCGCGGGGCTCGCCGAGACCGTTGTAGTCGAAATTGCGCCCGTAAAACCAGACTGCCGCGCCGCTGCCCGGGCCGAGTCCGTTTACGCCGTCCCGGGTGTCGAGCTGGTATTGGTAAATGTCGTGGGTGGCGTAGCGGATGCTGAGCGGGGTATTGCGCCCGTCGAAGTCGTCCGCAAAGGACGGCCCGAACACATCTTCCCACACGCTCGCCATGTCGCGCATGTCGATGCCGCCGAAATCGCCGAAATCGATAGTGACCATAGTGGCCTCCTCAAGTACTAACAGGGTGATGTAAAACCCCGTTCGCCCTGTTGCTCCAGGTTCCGGTTCCCAGCATAGCGGCTCACCGAATCGGGACGCAGCACAATTACAAACTGTTACGTACTCGGAGTTGTGTAGGCGGCGGCCGTGGCAGTCGTTGCTCTTGTCAACCTTACGGCATGGCAAATTCCTTGCTAAGCTTCATGGCAGATACGCGTGCGCATCCCGCGCCGCGCAAACTGGAGGACTGTCATGGCCAGACTCACTCCCATTACCGGCAAGGACCAGGTGCCCGTCGAGGATCACGGGATCGTGGACGCAATCGTCGCGAGCCGCGGCGGGGTCCAGGGTCCGTTCAAGATGTTCCTCCACTGTCCGAAGCTGGCCGGCCGCCTGGCGCATCTGGGCGCATTCGTGCGCTTCGAGGGCGCTCTCGACATGCGCGTGCGGGTGCTTGCCGCGATGACGGTCGCGCGGGAGCTGGACGCGGTCTATGTGTGGGGCGCTCAGACCGGGTCCGCCCGGCGGCAAGGCGTGGCGGAGGCGACCATCACGGCTATCCGGGAGAGGCATTCCCGCGGCTTGCCGGCGGAGGACGCTCAGATCGTGGATTTCACGCGGGATCTGATCCACAAGCACCGCGTCGATGCCGCGAGCGTGAAGTCCCTCCAGAAGCGGTTTGGCGACGAAGGATTCATCGAGCTGACCGGGGCCATCGGCTACTACAGCATGCTGGCCATGACCGTGAACGCCTGCGAGCTCGAAGCGGCTCCCGGCGCCGAGGTACTCCAGACCTGAACTCTCGCTGCGCCTATGCGGGCTGCCGCACATACGCGCGTCGTTCCGTGGGGTATCTTTTGCCTCACGAGGGAACCCAAAGGAGAATCAGGGAACAGTAGTGGAAGCGCTACATTTCTTTGCTCGGGAATCGCTACAGACGAATCACAGGCGGCGCTCTAGTGAACTTTGTCGTGAACGGCTACTCTCGCTGTGTCTGTCCAACCAGTTGCAGGCTCATCGGTGATCACATGAACAAACTACCCATCATAGGCATACTCGTATTGATGCTCCTCGTCGTAAGCGGCTACGTTTCGAGCGAGGAAACGCAGGTGGTTCAGGCGGACAGTTCGGTGCAGCATCTGGATCCCCACCTGGCCTATTACGAGAAACACCTGGACGCAATGGGCATCGAGCGGCGCTAGCAGCCTGTCGGACTTGAAGTTCCGACACGCTGCTTGAGAAGTCGATGTTCGGGCGGGGTGATCATTCCCGCCCGGCTTTAACAGTCGGTTGAAATTCTCCGTTCGCGCTGAGCGTAGCGCCGCAGGCGCGGAG
>CAZQJF010000575.1:0-2907 GCA_964593735.1 uncultured Streptomycetaceae bacterium
GCACCGAGGAGGCCATTGACGTGCCGCGCCGTCCCGGCGCGGGTCTGCGCGAGCCGGGCGGCCTTGGCCGCGTAGCGCCGGCTCGGCCGCTCCAGGTTGGTGTACATGATATTGCCGACCACGCGAACCTTGTGGCTGTGCTCGTGCTCGTCCTCGATCCTGATTTCGGCGACGACGCGCGGGCGTGCCGGATCGGATACGTCGAGGATCGTGGTGCCGTGCGGCGCGTCCATGTGGCCCAGGAACGCATGATGGCCCTGGACGACCACCTGGCCGGCGCCGGGCAGGTCCAGGTGCCCGAGCCGCTTGACGCGGTGGGATGTTAGCGAGGAAGGTGCGGCGGGAGTATCCATTGGGAAGATGAGGGATGAGGGACGAAGGATGAGGGATCGTCAGTCGTCACTCGTCACTCGTCACACGTTCAGAAAATCCGCGCCGCGTGCGGGCATCAGCCGCGCCGGACTCATCTCGGCGAGGCTCGTGATGCCCAGGAGCGCCATGTCGCGGTCGATCTCGTCCTTCAACAGCTTGATGGCGTGGTGCACGCCGGGCGCGCCGGCGATCGCGGCGGCGTAGAGGAAAGGCCGGCCGACGAAGACGAAGTTCGCGCCGAGGGCCAACGCCTTCAGCACGTCGGTGCCGCGGCGTATGCCGCTGTCCATGATGACCGTCATGCCGCCGGCTGCTTCCGCGATACCCGGCAGCACGCGCAGGGTCGCCGCTGCGCCGTCGAGATTGCGCCCGCCGTGATTGGACACGATGACGCCGTCGACGCCGCTCTCGCGCGCGATGCGGGCGTCGTCCTTGTCGAGTATCCCCTTCAGCAGGAAGCGGCCCTTCCACAGGCGCCGCATGAGCTCGACGTGCTTCCAGGCAAGCTTGTCGCGCCTGCCGCGCTCGCGCTTCACGGAGCTGGTGAGGGCGGGAACGCGCGTTCCCGTATTCTCGAAGTGGGGCATTCCGTGCAGGAGCAGCGTGCGCAGGAACAGGCCTACCGTCCAGCGCGGCCGTATGATGCCGTCCCAGGCGAGCCGCAGTGACGGACGCAGCGGCGTGCTGTAGCCGTTACGCACGTTGTTCTCGCGATTGCCCGGCACCTGCCCGTCCGTGGTCAGCACCAGCGTGTCGAAGCCGTTGCGCGCTGCCCGCTCGACCATATCCGTGATGGGCCCGTCATCTCCCGGGAGATAGGCCTGGTACCACGAAGTCGGCCCCGCTTCCCGCACTTCTTCCATCAACATCAGCGAGGAGCCGCTCATGATCATCGGCAGATTGGCCTCCGCGGCCGCGCGGGCGAGGACTACATCGCCCCGGTATGCCGCCATGGCCGTCGCGCCCATGGGCGCGATACCGAACGGGGCGTCGTAGGTGCGGCCGAACAGCGTGGTCTTCTGCGTGCGCGCGGAAGTGTCCACCAGCATCCTGGGAACCAGCGCGATCTCGTCGAACACGGTGCGATTGTTGTGCCGCGACACGTTGGACTCGACGCCGCCGGAGACGAAGCCGAAGATGGGACGCGGCAGGTAGCGGCGCGCCGCCTCCTCGAAATCTTCCAGCGCGAGCATGCGGTTGAGGACGCGCGGCTGCCTGCCTGCGGATACCGCCGCCGGGCCGGCGGTCCGCCGCGCGGCTTGTTCCCCCGAAGGAAGGGCACTGCCCAGCTCTTGCTTGCTCGCTGTCATGTCTCGCTTTCCGAATGAAGGTGCCATCGATGATAGCGGCCGGGATCCGGTGCCGCAACGAGCCCGATCAGTCCGGGGAAAGGGAAAAGATGCCGGCCGGTTCGGCGGACCCTGCGGCCAGCCGCACGCGGCGCACCATTTCGAGCAGGTGCGGCGCCGTGGTGCAGAGCAAGGCGAGCTGGGCATCGTCGAGGCGCAAGCCGGCACTGCGCGCGGCCTGTTCGCAGAGACTCACGATCGCCGGATCCATGCCAGCGGTCGCCAGTCGCGGCGGATCATAGGGCGTAGTCGCACGGGGACCGAGCGCGGGCTCCCGCTGCGACCACCAGTTCGTCGCTTGCTCGTAGGCGTGCGCGACGCCGAGCAGAAACGCGTCGTCGAATGGCTTTGCAACGAGCTGTATCCCCAGGGGCAGCCCCGTTTCGCTGTAGCCGGCGGGCACGACGATCGCGGGCACGCCCGTGATGGCGAAAGGCGAAAACCGGTTCATGCTCGGCCACGCCGCGAGCCTGGCCTCGAGCCGTGGCGCCGGTCCCGCACCCGCGGTCACGAGGACGTCGTACTTCCGCCAGACAGGCTTCATCTCGTCGACCAGCCGGCCGCGGACGCGCTGCGCATCCGTGTAGTCCGCGCCGTGGATGAGACAGGCAATGAGCGTGCGCTCGAGAAAAACCATCCCGAAATCCCCGGGGCGCTCGAGCAGCTTTGCCCGCTGGATGGAAAACGTCTCCGGCGCTTCGATGAGCGTCCACACGTCGTAATAATCGCGCACCGGCCGGAGCCGTACCGTCTCCACTTGCGCCCCGAGCGCCTCCATGACCGCTAGCGCCTCATCCGTTGCGCGCGCGAGCTCCTTGTCCGCCGGGGTGTCCTCTTCCCAGAAGTGGCGCACCACCCCGACGCGCACTCCTTTGAGATCGTGGCGGAGCGCGCTGCGGTAATCGGGACGTGCGCCCGGCACGCTGGAGCGCTCCCTGGAGTCGTGCGCGGACATCGCTTGCATCACGATCGCGCAATCCTCGACCGTCCTCGTCATGGGCCCGCAGTGATCCAGGCTGTAGCAGTCCGGGATGACGCCGTGGCGGCTAACCAGGCCGAACGTCGGTTTGAGACCGACCAGCCCGCACAGCGCGGCCGGCGTGCGGATGGAACCGCCCGTGTCGCTGCCGAGGGTGAACAGCGCGAGGCCCGCGGCCAACGCCGCGCCCGAGCCGCTGCTCGATCC
>CAZQJF010000576.1:0-2903 GCA_964593735.1 uncultured Streptomycetaceae bacterium
GCACCGCGAAGCGACGAGCGCTCCTTATTTGGTAGTTGCAAAATCCGCCTGTGAGAAGATCTGGCGAATTTCAATCACGTCACCGTCGTCGGCGGGACATTTCTGCATCAATCCAACGAGTTGTTCCTTGGAGTCGGCTTCGACCATCCAGTAGCCACCCAAAACTTCTTTTGCTTCCACGAAAGGGCCATCAGTGACGGTCGGTTTGCCTTTGCTGAAAGAAAGGCGGGCACCAGTGCTCAGCGGATGGAGGCCGTTCAAGGACAGCAGTTTTATGTGCTTCGATAGTTCTTCATTGAATCGTCCCATTTCCTGCATTTTTTCTGGGTCGGGGACGAATTTCTTGTCGAATTTCTTATTGTCGCGATATCCCGCAGGTATCATCAAGATCATGAATTGCATAGCAATTCTCCTGTGTATTTGTTTGCGCTGCACCTTTAGTCGAACGGGCAGGGCTTAAATCGACAGTACTGACGAGCGTTGCGGTGACGAGCGCCGGCCGTTCCGACATGATTTGGTCACCTGCTCGTATCGCGCCGCGACGAGCGCTGGCGCAAAGGATGAAGGATGCACCGTGCCGTCCTTGTGGCGGCTCATGTCGTATTGAAAGAGCGTGGGCAAGGGCTCCAGCGCGCACGGCAAGGTCATGGTTCGCTAGAGCATCGGCACGCCGTCGTGGTCGACAGCGAAGCGCTCGCCAGCCTCAATCGGTACGCGCAACCGATTTTCCAGAGGCGGGATCGGGCAGTTCCAGGCTCTGCTGAACGAGCACGGGAGAAGTGTCGCGTAGTTGAAGTCGATGCTCACGTCTCCGGACCGATCCGCTGGTATTCGCACACTGCGGCCAGAACCGTAGCTGGTGTGGCCGCTGGCCGCGTCCGTAAAGTGCAAAACGTAGTAGTCCGCCTGTCGGGTTGCATAGAGCGCCTGTTCAGCCCCGTTGATGTCGAACGTCACTTTCGCCGCAACCGGCCTCTCCACCGGGATCGGGTTCCGATGATGGCTGATCGTTACGGTTTTTCCGTCGGTGACCTTCTCGAGGCGAGCTGCCACGATCCATTCGGCCGACCAGTCGAACGCCTGGATATGGCTGAACTGTTGGGCCCAGGCGCTCTTCGGATTCCAGATCTGCAGGGCAAATCTCTTGTTGTCGTAGGTAAAAATGATTCCCTCGGCGCCATTGGGAAAACAGGCGATCGAGGCGGGGTGATCCGGGCCGGCCACCAGTTTCGCGCTGCCGTCGACAGTGCGGCCCACGATCACGATCCCACTGCTGGCACTCGCCTCGACCAGGAGACCGGCTTCCCCCTCGAGGAGCGGCGACCAGAGTCCCGGGGCGCCTGGCACGCGCTGACGGGGGTTCACCACATGGTTCCCCCACACGTACGAGACGGGTCCGCGCTTCGCCCTGACGGATTCCGTTCGGTTCTGGATATGCTCGCGGTGCTTCGCGCGCGAATCATTGCCCTCAGTGGTCATCCTTCATCCTTCCGCCCTCATCCTTATCCAAAACGGGGACAGTCCCCGTTTTGGATTAACCGACAGTGTACTTGTCCAGCACCTCGCGATTGATTTCAATCCCCAGCCCCGGTCCCTCCGGGACCTGCACCGTGCCGTCCTTGTGGCGGATCGGCTCTCTCGCGAGCTCGGTGCGGAGGGCATTTTCGCTCATGTCGTATTCAAGGAGCGTGGGGAAGGGCTCCAGCGCGCGCGGCTGATCGGGCAGAGTAGCGAGCAGATGCATGGTCGCCGCCAGGCGGATCGCAGTGCCGAACATATGCGGAATCACGCGCACGTGGTTGGCACTCGCCATGGCGTGGATCTTGCGGTACTCGGTGATGCCGCCGCACACACACACGTCGGGCTGGATGATGTCCATCGCGCGCTCCTGAATCACGCGGCGGAACGCCCAGCGCCCGCGTAGTTGTTCCGCACCCGATATGCGGATATCGAGCGCGCGCTTCACTTCAAGATATCCCTCAATGTCGTCGGCAGCGATGGGCTCCTCGAACCACAGGAGGTTGCTTTTCGCCATCTCCTTGCCGACCGCGATCGCCGAGCCGCGATCGTAGGCGCAATTGGCATCTACGGCGAACAGGATATCGGCCCCGATCGCATTGCGTACGGCGGCAACATTCTTGATGTCGTAGCCGGGACCGAAGCCCACTTTCATTTTCATCGCCTTGAAGCCCGCATCGACATAACCTTTGGCCTCGTTGACCAACGCCGCAGTGTGATCGTTCACGTTGCGACGGAAGAGGCCCGTGGCATAGGCCTGCACGCTCCGGCGGAAGGCGCCGCCCAGCAAGGCATGAACCGGCTGCTTCAGTGCCTTGCCCATGATGTCCCACAGCGCGATGTCGATGGCGCTGATGCCCGCCGCGTCGACGCCGGCGTAGTGCAACGCGCTCCAGATAACTTCGTAGTCAAACGGATTCTTGCCGACGACATTGCTGTCGATGGCGCGACGCGCCGGCAGGGATGCTCCTTCTCCCCAGCCGGTAATGCCGGCGTCCGTGATGACTTCGACGATGCCGAATGCGCGCTCGCGCGTAGTGCGCATGCCGTTCGAAAACGGTTCCTTGACCGGGTAGGATGTGGAATAGGTTTTTACTTCAGTGATCTTCATGACTATCCTCGTCCATGACGGGTACGTGCCAGGTCGTCCAACACGAAGTGTGCGCCTGGCGACGCGTTGGGGATTCTCCACCTGCTGACGGCGGCGTCAATAGCCGACATTCACCAGAATCTGCTCCGGCCCGACCTCGTCGCTCAAGTGCTTGGCGAAGTTCACCAGCGCCGCGTTGCCCATGCCGGCGGGCAAGCCGCCCAGGGTGCGCGCGGAGGTGCCCCCCATGCAGATGATCCTGCCGCCGCCGACCCGTCGAAAATGGGGAATCGCC
>CAZQJF010000577.1:0-2897 GCA_964593735.1 uncultured Streptomycetaceae bacterium
TATTCCATCGTCCGAACTTCGGGCCCGGCCGTGACCTCCATCTCCGTGAGCGCGATCACCTCCTGCGGCGTGAAGCCCGGCGCCACCGCGTCGAGCAGGAAGCGCTTGCCGTCCCAGCGCAATACCGCGAGGTCGGTCACCACGTAACTCACGCAGCCCTTGCCCGTGAGGGGATAGGTGCATTGCTTCCTCAGCTTGGGCCGGCCCTTGCTGTCGGTGTGCTCCATCACGATGATGAGATCGCCTTTGCCCGAGAGCAGGTCCATCGCGCCGCCGATGCCGCCTCTCTTGGCGTCCGCCGTGCTCCAGTTGGCGACGCTGCCGGTCTGGTCGACCTCGTATGCGCCGAGGATCACCGTGTCTATTCTGCCGCCGCGCGCCATTTCGAACGACGTGACGCTGTCGAAGAATGACGCGCCGGGTGTCAGCGCGACGTACTGGCCCGCAGCATTGAAGATGTCGGCATCGATCTCGTGCTCTTCCGTGAGCATGCGGCCGTAGCCGAGGACGCCGTTTTCGGCGTGCAGGATCACGTCGCGATCCTTGAAGTAGTTCGAGACCATCGTCGGGATGCCGACCCCCAGGTTGACGTAGGTGCCTTCCTTCACGAGCTTCGCCGCGTTCTTGGCGATGCCCTGGCGCGTCAGGGCGGGCTTGTCGTTGTAGAGCCGCGGCTTGTCCGCCGGACGGCGTTCCGGGCGCTTCCAGAGCTGGCCTTCCTTCGGCTGCGTGGTCTTCACGACGCGCTTCACGAAAATGCCTGGAAGATCGACGAGCTCCGGGGGGATTTCGCCCGGCTCCACGATCTCGTCGACCTCGACGATCGCGCACTTGGCCGCCTTGGCGAAGCTCGGATTGAAGTTCTGGTTGCCTCCCCGAAATTGGACGTTGCCGAGGCGATCGGCGCGATAACCGCGGCAGAAGGCGTAGTCGAGATGGATCGCGTGCTCAAGCACGTATTGCTTCCCGTCGAACTCGCGGTGCTCGCGGCCTTTGGCGAGGTCGGTGCCGACGCTCGTCGGCGAATAGAACGCGGGGATGCCTGCACCGCCGGCGCGGCAGCGCTCGACGAGGATTCCCTGGGGCACGAGCTCGACCTCGAGTTCACCCGTGTTGATCTGTTCTTCGCTTGCAGTTGGGCTCCCCGGTCGCACTGAGAACGCAGCCACAAGCTTTTTCACCTGCTTGTTCTCCGCGAGGATCTGTCCGCGCGTAGCTCCGGAATCGCCTAGAGAATTGCACACGAGCGTCAGGTTCTTCGTGCCTTTCGCGCGCAGCGCGAGGATGAGGCTGTTCGCGAAACCGTGCGCCACGCTGAAACCCGCAATAGCGACGGTCGACCCGTCGGTCACGTCTGCAAGTGCCTGCTCTGGCGATGCGACAACTTTGTCCATGGCGGTCCTCCCGGAAATAATCGGAATTATGGTCTATGTCGAAGCGTTTGGGCGCGAACCGGTCTCATATTGTGGCCGCCCTGAAGGTGACCAGGACGACACCAGGTGTCACCCGGCGCCAGGCCTGGGCGGGTGCGCCGGCAGCAACCGCAGCCGCGATGACTTGCGAACGTGACCATTGGGCCGGTTTGCGTACTTACAGCGGCACCATGCCCGCCCACCACATGATCTTGTCGCCGACGTCGATATCGTATTTGCGCACGAAAGCGAGCTTGCCGTCATCGCCGATGCGGAACACCGAAAGCCCCGCCGGCGCCGTCCGTATCGCATCGCCGTCTCTCACGTTCACCGGCAGATTGTGCTGCGCGACCAGCATGCGTCCGCCCGGATCGATGTGGAAGGTACGCGGATGTATGGCGCGGGTCTCGATGTGCTGGATCGGCGTCGGCTCGCCGGTGGACTGGTCGATCGAGTACACGACGATGCTGTTTTCGCCGCCCTTGAAAACCTTCCTGCCCTCGACGTCGTCCGTGGCCTGGGCACGGTTCGACCCGTACAGGAAACGGCCGTTCGGATGCACGTGGACCGCGCCTGCCGCCTGGCGCGCCCTGATGTTCTTCGGCTCGGCCAGCGTCTCCGCGCGGAATGCGATCTCCGGATCGATCCTGCCGCCTTCCATCCTGTAGGTATACATCTTGTTTTGCGTCTCGATCAACAGGTACATCCACCGCCCGGTCGGGTGGAAATCGAGGTGCCGCGGCCCGAACCCTTTCCCGCCGTCGGGCGCGATGGAGATTCCGTTGCTCAGCACCCCGTTCTTGTAGTCGAAGACTTTCAGCGCGCCCGGATCTTCCGCCTTGGCGGGGGTGCCTTCATTGCCGCGGGTTACCAGAACCACCTGTCGATTGTCGGGCGTCACGCGCACCTGATGGGCGAAGATGCCGGCGTCCAGGGGGCCCGGCTGCTTGACCTCCTCTCCCGGCGTAAAGTCCTTGTTGATGCGGTAGATGTGCAGCGCGCTCGGATTGTTGAACGCAACGAGGATGTTCTCCGAGGGAATGTCCAGGGTCATGTGTACGGGGCGCGTCGGCAGGCGTATCGGCTCACCGTGCCGTGTGAGCGCGCCGGTCGCCGAATCGATGCGAAACGCGGTGACGTGATGCTCGGTGCCGGCCTTTCCATAGCCTGACGCGCTGCTGCTGGTCGCAACATACAGGTAGCGTCTCGATACGTGCGGCCAGGCATACTGCACGCTCGCAGGCAGCGTCACCGTCGCGCGCCTGGTGAGCGTACCGCCCGCGACGTCCACTTCGTAATGCGTGAGCTCCCCGCCCACGTTCGCGTAAAGCGCAACCTTCTGCGACGCCTGCTGCGCGGAAGCCGCTCCCGGCCCGACGATACTGGTTGCGACAAGTGACAGGAATATTCTTTGGTTGAGCACGGTTCCTCCTGGAGCGTTTGAGAGCAGTTGCCATTCCGATGGCGTGAATTCGCGAAACGGAA
>CAZQJF010000578.1:0-2894 GCA_964593735.1 uncultured Streptomycetaceae bacterium
CGGGCGCAGCCGCGGACACCGGCGGTTCAGGCGCGGGCGCCGGCCGCGCGACAGGAGCAGAAGGAGGAGCCGCCGCCGTCGTGACAGGAGGAGCGCCGACGGCGGGCGGGTCTACCAGTACGGTGTACTCGCGCATCAACCGGCCTGACGACGAGGTGATCTCGACCAGCAGGTCGATGAATGGCTCGTTTACCGGGCGGCTGGTAGTAATCTTGACGTAGGGTTGCCCGGTGGGGCGCCGCTCGATACTTACGCGCGCGCCGCTCAGGGCGGGGTTGTACTGCAGGTTTGCGCGCCGATATGCATCGCTGGCGGCAAGGCGGGCGCTCAATGAGCCGGCCTCTTCCTTGGATACGGAGAGCAGGTCGATCTCGGCATTGAGCGGATCGCCCAGCGCCGACAGCATCGTGAACCGCCCCAAGCCGACCGCGTTTGCAACACAAGGCAAGAGCGCGAGCACCAGCGCTATCACCCATGCCTTTACGTTGAAGTCGCGCACGACGGCTCCCTTCCCGTTTTTTTGAGGGGCAATCAGACTAACATCAAATAGTTAGCGATGCAAGCTACTATTCGCTTTAAGTGTCTGGCCTGATGCATCTATTTCTAATCAAATTTCAGCGGGATACGCACTTGCAGCGATCCACACCGACCTGGATTTGAAACGCGACGGCATCTTGTCATCAAGCGCCTACGGTCGCTTCGCGCCGTGCCGTGCGCGCTTCGGTGCCGCCCGTGACGCACTCTGCGCCCAGCAATATGCGCAACATGCGCCGCAATGGCTCCGCAGCTCCCCACAAAAGCTGGTCGCCGACGGTAAACGCCGCGAGAAACTCGCCGCCCATCGACAGCTTGCGCAGCCGGCCTACCGCTACGTGCATGCGACCGGTCACCGCGGCCGGCGTCAACTCGCGCAGCGAGCGTTCCCGCTCGTTCGGCACGACACGCACCCACTCGTTGGCCGAGGCGATGATCTCGCGCACTTCCTCCAGCGCAACGTTCTTCTTCAGCTTGATCGTCAGCGCCTGGCTGTGACAGCGCATGGCGCCCACGCGCACGCACAAGCTCTCGACCGGCGTAGCGGAAGTGCCGAAGGCTGCGCCCCGGCCGAGTATCTTGTTCGTCTCAGCGTTGCCTTTCCATTCTTCGAGCGACATGCCGTTGGCAAGATCCTTGTCGATCCAGGGAATCAGGTTTCCGGCAAGTGGAACGCCGCCGAAATGCTCCATCGGCAGCGTGCCATCGGACTGCTTGGCGAGCACTCTGCGGTCGATTTCAAGTATGGCGGATGCGGGATCGGCGAGAAGACCCTGGACCTCGGCGTTGATGAGTCCGAACTGCGCGAGCATTTCGCGCATGTGCTGGGCGCCGCCGCCCGAGGCTGCCTGATAGGTCATGCAGGTCATCCACTCCACGAGGTCGCGCTCGAAGAGACCGTGCATGCCCATCAACATGCAACTCACCGTGCAATTGCCGCCGATATAGTTCTTGATTCCTTTCGCCATCGCACTCCTGATCACCGGCATGTTCACCGGGTCGAGAACGATGACGGCGTCGTCGTTCATCCGCAGCGTCCTGGCGGCATCTATCCAGTAACCGTTCCAGCCGGCTGCCCGCAGCTTCGGATGGATCTCGGCTGTGTAGTCGCTGCCCTGACAGGAAATGAGTATGTCCATCGCTGCAAGGGCCTCGAGATCGCGCGCGTCCTTGACCGGCGCAGCATTCCTGCCGATATCCGGCCCCCTTCCGCCGATGTGTGTAGCCGCAGTCGAGAAGAACGCCGGCTCGACCAGATCGAAGTCGCGCTCCGCGCGCATACGATCGATCAGCACCGACCCGACCATGCCGCGCCACCCCGTGATCCCCACCTGCCTCATGCCTGATGCCCCGTATGCAATGGCCGTATTCTACAAGCCATTGAGTCGTAATAGGTAATGGTTATGAGCCGATTGGTGGGCCGATGTGAGCAGGCACAAAGGTCGAGCCGTCAAGCCGTCCCCCGGCGATTCTTAGCCGGTCACAGCGCAGCGACGACGGCGTCCCCCATTTCCTGCGTGCCTGCCTTGCGCGTGCCTGGTTCGTATATATCCGCGGTGCGAAGGCCCTGCGCCAGCACAGACTTGACCGCAGCCTCGATGCGGTACGCCCATTCATCCTTGTTGAACGTATAGCGCAGCATCATGGCTGACGAAAGAATGGTGGCCAATGGATTGGCGGCGTCTTTGCCGGCAATATCGGGTGCGGAACCGTGACTGGGCTCGTACAGCCCCTTGCCAGCCGCGTCCAGGGAGGCCGAGGGCAGCATGCCTATGGACCCTGTCAGCATCGAGGCTTCATCGGACAGGATGTCGCCGAACATGTTGCCGGTAACAATCACGTCGAACTGTCTGGGCGCGCGCACGAGTTGCATTGCCGCGTTGTCCACGTACATATGGGTGAGCTCGACCTGCGGATATTTCCTGCCGATATCGCCCGCGACCTCCCGCCAGAAACGGCTGGTCTCGAGCACGTTTTCCTTGTCGACCGAGCACAGCTTGCGGCCGCGCTTCATCGCTGTGGCGAATCCGACCTCCACGATGCGGCGTATCTCGGACTCCGAATAGAGCATGGTGTCGAAAGCTTCGCGCTCATCGCGGGCGTTCTCCCGCCGTCCCCGCGGCTCGCCGAAATAGATGTCACCGGTCAACTCGCGGATGATCATGATGTCGAGCCCCGAAACCACTTCGGGCTTCAGGCTCGATGCGCCGACCAGCTCCGGAAACAGCACCGCTGGACGCAGGTTCGCGAACAGTCCGAGTTCCTTGCGGATGCGCAGTATGCCCTGCTCCGGCCGCTGCGGGCGCGGCAGGGCGTCGTACTTCGGCCCGCCGACCGCGCCGCACAGCACGGCGTCCGCC
>CAZQJF010000579.1:0-2887 GCA_964593735.1 uncultured Streptomycetaceae bacterium
GCCAGCGCCGGGCCGCGTGCCAGCAGCAGCGCGCGGCCCGCATTGGTCCACGCGATCGCGTCATCGGGCTCGAGCTCGGCTGCGCGCCGAAAATGCCCGCAGGCTGCTTCCGGATCGTTCATCGCCATCAGCAACGCGCCGAGATTATTGTGCGCCGCGGCATATTCCGGCCGTAACCTGATGGCCTCGGATAGATGGTGCATGGCGCGCGCCGTGTTCCCCAGTTCCTTGAATACGACGCCGAGATTGCTGTGGGTATCGGCGGCGTCCGGTGTTCCGCTCAGCGCCCGCTCGTACCAGTCCACGGCCTCGGACAGCCGCCCCTGCACCGTGCAGATCACCCCGAGATCGTGCAGTGCGCCTTGATGATCGGGAGACCACCCCAATATGCACAGATACAGTTGCTCTGCCGTTTCAAGATCGCCGGCTGATCGGGCTCGCACGGCTTGCATGGCGAGGTCCTCGACCTTTTCTTTATCTCCGGATTGGTTCAAAGTGGAAACGTCTGGCGACGAAAGGTGACAAACAGGATCATGAGTATGGAGTGGGCCCGCCATTGTCGGATGCGCATAGTGTTTTTTCAAGTAAATCAATGAGTACGAACGACAGTCTGCGCGGCTGGCGGCGCGCAAACCTCTTTAGTGGCGGTTATTCCCGGTGGCGCCGCGTCGCAGGCTGGCTGACGTTGGCCGTCGCGATTGCGTCAGCGGCCGGCTGCGCGCTGGTGCGCCTGGGCTACGGCCACCTCGACATGTTCGCCGCCTCAACCGCCGACGATTACTTCGATCTCGATCCCGTTCAGAAGCACGAATTCAATACGCGTTTCGACCGCCTGCACGAGTGGCACCGTCGCGATCAGTTGCTGGAGTACGCCGCGTTTCTGAAGGACGCCAATGCCAGGATACAAAAAGGTCTCACGCGCCCGGATGTGGTCTGGTTCATGGACGGACTCGATGAGCGCTACCGCACGATCGTCAGGCGGGGCATCGACGATGCCGTTGCGCTCCTGGTTACGGTGACGCCGGCACAAATCGACGCCCTCCAGCGGCGCTGGGAGAAGGACAACCGGAAGTTCATCCGCGAGCACCGGCTGGACGGCACTCCCGACGAACAGCGGCGCGAACGCGCCAAGCGCACGCTCACGCAGATCCGGGACTGGACCGGCAACCTGACCGACGAGCAGGAGCAGCGGATCACCGCGATGAGCAACCAGCCGCCCTCGACAGCAAAGCTGCGGCACGAGGAACGGGTGCGCCGCCAGCGGGAATTCCTCAAGCTCATGGAGCTGCGCGGCAACCGCGAGGTCTTCGCCACCCGGTTGCGGCAGTGGCTGCTCAACTGGGAAGACGGCCGCACACCCGAACACGCGAAGCTGTTCAAGGAAGCGCGCGAAAAACGCATCGATATCTACCTCGCGACCGCTAACATGCTCACGCCGGCCCAGCGCACGCATCTCGGGAACCGCGTGCAGGGCTTTGTCGGGGACTTTTCGAGGCTGACTGAACGCTAGTGCCGCTCCAGCCTTCATCGCGCGACGCGAACCACGAACCTGCAGGATAGTCGTAGCCCGACTGTTGGCGCCGAGCCAGGACAGCTGGAGCGGCACTAACTCGCCGGTTCCCGGCGAGGCGTGACGGGCGCCTCGGGCAGATGAACCGGGAAAAAGCGGGAGATTGAGGACTGGCGGCCTTCGAGCCGTAGGTTCTTGATCTTGTCAGCGTTCACCTGCGTTTATCTGCGGTTAAAATGTCTGCTTTTGAACCTGCCCCATGCTGCAGTTTCCCGGCCGCATTTCCTCCAAGCTGCCCAATGTCGGCACGACCATATTCACGGTCATGTCGCGGCTGGCGGCCGAGCACAACGCGATCAATCTGTCGCAGGGATTTCCGGACTTCGACTGCGCGAAAGACCTGCGCGACCTCGTCACCAAGTACATCAACGCGGGCTTGAACCAGTACCCGCCGATGGCCGGCGTTGCGCGCCTGCGCGAGCGCATCGCCGAAAAGGCCGAATCGCTGTACGGCGCCCGTTATGACCCCGAGCACGAGATCACGGTGGTGCCGGGCGCCACCTACGGAATATTCACGGCGGTCGCGACTCTGGTGCGACCCGGCGACGAAGTGATCCTGTTCGAGCCCGCATATGACTGCTACGCCCCCGCTATCGAGGTCAACGGCGGCCTCCCGGTCTATGTACAGTTGCGCTATCCCGACTACGGCATCGACTGGCAGCAGGTAAGCCGCGCCATCACGCCGAAAACGCGCGCCATCATCATCAACACGCCCAACAATCCCACGGCGAGCGTGTTCTCCGGCGAGGACATGCGGCTGCTCGAGGCCATGCTGCGCGGAACCGATATCGTCGTGATCAGCGACGAAGTCTACGAGCACATCGTGTTCGACGGCCACCAGCACCAGAGCGTCGCGCGATTTCCGGGACTGGCCGAGCGCAGCTACGTCGTGTCTTCGTTCGGCAAGACCTATCACGTCACCGGCTGGAAGATGGGCTACGTGCTCGCGCCCAAGGAGCTGATGGCCGAGTTTCGCAAGGTGCACCAGTTCAACGTGTTCGTCACGAACAGCCCGCTGCAGCACGCGATCGCGGAGTTCATGGAGAACCCCGAGGCCTACCTGTCGCTCGCGGCCTTCTACCAGAAGAAGCGCGATTTCTTTCTCGACGGCATCAAGGGCTCGCGCTTCAAGCCGCTCCCGTCGCGCGGCACGTTCTTCCAGAACCTGTGCTACGACGCGGTAAGCGAAGAGCGCGACACCGACCTCGCGATCCGGCTCACGAAAGAGCGCGGGCTGGCCTCGATACCGGTATCGGTGTTCTACCGCGAGCCGCCGCCGCACCGGGTGCTGCGGTTCTGCTTCGCGAAGTCGGAGGA
>CAZQJF010000580.1:0-2874 GCA_964593735.1 uncultured Streptomycetaceae bacterium
CAGATGCCCTTGCCCACCAGCGCGACCGTGCGCTTCGCTTTCGGGTGCCGGTAGCGCAGGCACACGACCGCGGCGTCGTCTTCGGCGCTCCCCTGCGCCACGGCCACGAAGGCCCCGGCGCCGAGCCGGCGCAGGCGTTTCATGTCGTATTCCTCATGGCGCCAGCGCCACTGCCTGGCGAGCTTGCGAATGCGCTGGCGATATGCGCCGGGCGTCAATTCGTTCGGCGGCAGCACGGTGAGCTCGCGGCACAGAAAATTTCCCCCGGCGGTCGCACGCTGCACGGCGAACCCGTCGGGCGAGCGGCAGCCGAACAGCCGTATCGCACGCAGCGCATGGTCATCGGGTTTCCTTTTTCGCCCCGGCAATCGCGCGCCGTTGACCCAGGCAGCGTAGGCGGCGAGCCCGGCCGCCTGCGCGCGCTGCGCCGAGGGACCGAACAAGGCGATGTCGAGCGTGTCGGGTTTCTCGGCCAGGAGCGGCGCGAGTGCCTTGCGCAGAAGGGTTTGCCGCTCGAACACGGATTTCGCCGGGTCCAGCATTGTCCAGGCAACGAGCGCGCCTTGCGGCAACTCGGTCGCGACAGGGGATTTTGCGAGCTCGTCCAGCTTCTTCTTGCGCCTGGAAAGCGATGAAGCAAGCGCTTCTATTCCAGGCACGCCACGCAAAGCGCCGAGCGACTGCGCCTCGGGCAGCACGATGAGCGCGTGCCTGGCGCGTTTTAAATCTCTTGCGGACAGCAGCGCCGCGAACTGCTCCAGCTTTGCCAACATGAGGTTGTGTAACTCATTGATTGGTAAGAGCGCGGATTATAACCCCGTCCATCGCCAGCCTCGGCGCTACAATTTCAGGTGTTTCCTCCCGAAACCCTTCCGCACAGATGCGATCGTACCTGGACCTGATGCAGCACGTGCTCGAGCACGGCGCGCGCAAGCAAGACCGCACCGGCACCGGTACGTTGAGCATCTTTGGCGCTCAACTGCGTTTCGATCTGAACGCCGGATTCCCGCTGTTGACCACGAAAAAAGTGCACCTCAAGTCGATCGTTCACGAGCTGTTGTGGTTCCTGAAGGGCGATACCAACGTCAAGTACCTGAAGGACCATGGCGTAACGATCTGGGACGAATGGGCCGACGCCCAGGGCGAGCTGGGCCCGGTCTACGGCCGGCAGTGGCGCTCCTGGCCGGCTGCCGACGGCCGGCACATCGATCAGGTGAGCCAGATCATCGAGCAGATCAGGAAGAATCCCGATTCACGGCGGCTCATCGTTTCCGCCTGGAACGTCGGGGAGCTCGACAAGATGGCGCTGCTGCCCTGCCACGCGCTCTTCCAGTTCTACGTGGCCGGCGGACGGCTTTCCTGCCAGCTCTATCAGAGGAGCGCCGACCTCTTTCTCGGCGTCCCGTTCAACATCGCTTCGTACTCGCTGCTCACGATGATGGTGGCGCAGGTATGCGGGTTGAGGCCCGGCGACTTCGTGCACACTTACGGCGACACGCATCTCTATCTCAACCACCTCGACCAGGCGCGCGAGCAGCTTACGCGCGCGCCGCGCGGTCTCCCGGTCATGAAGCTCAATCCCGCCGTGAAGAGCCTGCTCGACTTCCAGTACGAAGACTTCACGCTCGAGAGTTACGATCCGTATCCTGCGATCCGGGCGCCCGTCGCGGTCTGACCGCGACAGTTCAATGTTCAATGTTCAATGTTCGATGTTCAGGCTCAAGAGCCGAAACGTGGAAGTGAACTCTGAACCCGGAACCTTGAACCTTGAACCCGAAACCTTGAACCCGGAACCCGGAACCCGGAACAGCGACACGCCTTGCGTGTCGCTCCTCGTGGCCATGGCAAAAAACCGCGTGATCGGCGCGAACGGGGCGATACCCTGGCACCTGCCCGACGAGCTCAAGCTGTTCAAGAAACTGACGATGGGCCACCACATGATCATGGGCCGCCGGACCTGGGAGTCGATCGGGAAACCATTGCCCGGGCGCACCTCGGTCATCGTCACCCGGCAGAAGGACTACCGGGCGCCGGGGGCGATCATCGCGCACTCGCTGGATGAAGCTATCGCGGCGGCCGGCGGCGACGGCGAGATCTTCGTCATCGGCGGCAGCGAGATTTTCGCGGAGGCGCTCCCACGCGCCGACCGGCTCTACCTCACCACGGTCGACGCCGCCCCCGAGGGCGATACTCATATGCCCGGCTTCCCGCGGGACGAGTGGCGGCTGCTGTCTACCCAATCGCATCCCGCCGACCACCGCCATCCCTACGCCTACACTCACGCGGTATATGAGCGCGTCCGGCACTAGACGGGCATTCCAGGCCGCGGCCGCCTGCGCGCTGCTGGCCGCGGGCCTGCAACTCGCCGCCGCCCAGGGCAAGATCAGCGTCGAAGACCTCAAGATCCGCGCCGAAGCGGGCGACAGGACCGCAACGCGGCAGCTTGCGGACGCGTACTACCTCGGGCGCGACGGAGTCGAGCAGAATTTTGCCGAAGCGGCGCGCTGGTTGCTCAAGCTCGCGCAGCAGGGCGACGTGCGGGCGCAAACCACCATGGGCCTGATGTACGCGCGCGGCTACGGCGTGAAGAAGGACCCGCAGGCCGCGCATCACTGGTGGAGTTTTGCCGCCGCGGCCAACGATCCCGGCGCGCAATACAACCTGGGGCTCACGTATGCAAACGGCGACGGCGTGGCGCAGGATTTCTCGCAGGCCGCCGAGTGGTACAGCAAGGCGGCGCAGCGCACCCACGTGCAGGCGCAATTCAACCTGGGCATGCTCTACCACCAGGGCAAGGGGGTTGCCCAGGATCCGGTCCTGGCGTACTACTGGGTCAAGGTCGCAGCTCTGCAGGGCGACGATCGGGCGCAGAAC
>CAZQJF010000581.1:0-2874 GCA_964593735.1 uncultured Streptomycetaceae bacterium
GGGGCGGCGAACCCAGCAGCAAATGCTGCCGCAGCTCTGACAGGTCCCGCGCGCGCGGCAGGCGCGCCAGCACGGACGGTTCCGCGCGGCGCAGATCGAAGCCCGTCCCGGCGCCCTGTGGAACGGCATAGAACCCGTCGCGGTAGCGCACGAGGTTGAAGCCCAGGAAATCGTACTGGAGCGCGATGGGCACGTCGTCATGGGGGGCGGCTGAGACCTTCAGCGGCCGCCGGCGGAATTCCGCCGCCCGCAGGGCCCGGCCGGCATCCTGCCCATCAATTGCATAGCCCAGGGTCTGCATGAAGTCCTGGTTCAGGGCCCGAAAGCGGTCCATCAGCCGCGGCGTGAGCCGCTCGCGGTGCACCCCGATGCGCCCCTGGTGGAAGGTTGGCGACGAAGTGTCGAACACGCGATCGGCAAAATCCGCCGCATTTCCCGGAACGTGCAGCTTGAGTTGCAGCGACCAGATGAGGTGCAACTGGTCCTCCCGGCTGCCGCCGCCCTCCGGCCCGATCAGTTCCTCGAAGGACAGCGGGACGACGTTGTGAAAATCCAGCCACGGCAGGAAGCCGCCGATGCGATCGCGGATCGATCCCAGCAGCCAGGGGTCCTCCATGAGCCGCTCGACCCGCTGCTCGAAATCCAGCCCCGAAAGATAGCCGGCAAACGCGGTCTTGCCCTCACGATGGTAGTAATTGGCCTCCGACACCAGCACGTCCAGGGGGTTGCGATACATGAACAGGGCTGGCGAGGCGCTGAACGGGTGATGGCGGTTTCCGAACGGCGAGCGGCGCACCGTGTCCACGAAGAAATCCCGCGCCACGGTGTGGCTGTTGGAGTATTCCACGCAGTACCACGCCCCGGGCCGGACGTTGTCGCCGGCGACGATCCCGGTGTCGTAGCCGAATGTTTCCATCAGTTTGTACAGCAGGTGCGTGCCGGACTTGGGAATGGAGATCAGGAACAGCGGCCGGTTGCGGAAGAAATGCGCCGTGCGCGGCGCCACCACGCTCAAGCCGGTCCGGTCCACCAGTTGCAGCAACGCGTCGTCCACCGCCCCCGTCTCGACAGTGGTAACGATCACGGCCTCTGCCTTTTCCAGCAAGGCCGTGACGGTTCCCGGCTCCGGGCCGCCCAGCACCTGGACCGCAGGCTCGGCAGTCCTGATCGCCGTCGCGGTGGTGCGCGCACTCTCGTTCCACGGATGCAGGAGGATGCGTCTTACTCCGCCGCGAGCTAGTTCCAGCGCCTGCGCGGTGAGGCCATCCGCTTCCGCCTCAACGAATCTCAGTTCCGCCATGCTTCCTGCTCCCGTGCCCAGCCGCTCATGCGGCCAGCGCCGGATCGCGCTCGAGCCTGCGCAGGACGCGCGCCAGCGACAACGCCGACCGGCCGTAGTCCACCGAAAGCCAGTGGAGACCGTGCCGCAGCAAGACCCGCCGCAGGCCGGACAGCAGCTCGCGCGGAGGGCCGGGCGGCAGCGCCAGGAAAGCGTGCAGGACGTCGTTGCTGCGGCCGACGGCGTCTTCCACGGCATCCCAGACGCTCAATTCCAGCCGTTGATCGGAGAAACCGGACCGCTCCAGCCGCGTATGCCGGCGCCAGTCATAACCGCGGAAGCCCCCCAGGTCGCGCCAGTCCACGTTGCTCTTCTGCACCGAGAACCCGAACAGCTCGGGGTCCTTGAACGCCTGGAATACCTGGCCTCTTGCGATATGCGCCGCAATGTCCTTCTGGAATGGGGTGTAGGCGGCGGGGTCCAGCACCGGCAACGGTCCATAGCCCAGCTCCCGCATTACCGGCTCCAGCTCGAATTCGCGCAGGATATCGAGATGCTCGTTCACCAGACAGTTGCGCCAATCGTCGACGATGCCCTTGCCGCGCCGGTAATTGTGACGGTGCGGGCCGTTCAGGTTGACGTGATCGAGCCCGCTCCAGATGCGCGCAGCCTGTTCCGCGGACGCCGGGATGGACGCCGCCTGCGCCAGGCCGAGGATGGTCGGGACGGGCGAGCGGATCAGGTCCTCCCAGCGCATGAGGATGAACTGCTCCCGGACTTCCAGAAACGCTTTCAGGTAACTCGCGTAGTACTTCAGCACGCTGCGAAAGAAATCCAGGTTGGTGAGCTTGTGGCGGGCGATATCCTGGCGGATCAGGTCATTGTCTTCCTCGGGTGGCAGGAAGCGCTGTATGTACTCGCTGGTGAGGGCGTTGATCGAAAACATCGCCGAGTTGATGGCGCCGGCCGGGTGGCGCACGGAGGCAAAACGCGTGCAGTTCTCGTAAAAACCGTCTCGCAGCCAGCGCCGCGGGTCTTCGTGGGAATGGAGAACGTCCTGAATTTCCAGGGTCTCCCGCGGGTGTGAAGTAATGAGGGTGAAGTCGCCCATGCCACGCACCCCGATGTACTTGCGCACGCAGGCCACGTCCACGGCATCGTCCTTCAGCCATTTTGGGCCGCCGACCAGCGGGTGGAACATTCCGTTGTACAGCAGGTTCCCGTCGAGGCCGGCGCGCCGGAACGGGCCCTGCAGCGCCTCGTGTATGTGGTGGCCGAGGAAATCACAGAGCGCCCGCAAAATGTATATGCGGGGCTCGATCCGCCAGTTCGGCGCGAGCGGCATGAACTCCCTTGCAATGCAGACCAGCAGCGTCAAGCCGGTGCGGGTCGCCGCGGCTACCAGCGGACGGCAGGGCCGGGCATGCGACGCAAGCCTGTTGCGGGTCGCCGCTTCGAGCAGCGCCGGAGTCAACGCCACCGCTCCTGCAATATTCTCTTCATCGTTTCCGGAAGAGGTAGTTGGGGTTCTGGTGCACCCGTTCGTAGCTGCCGAGCGCGGCGATTTCCTGCATCAGGCGGTTGAGTCCGAACGG
>CAZQJF010000582.1:0-2871 GCA_964593735.1 uncultured Streptomycetaceae bacterium
GGATTTTCGGAGAAGGCGCGCGAGCTCACCTTCGAGGGCGTGGTGGCGGACCTGGTCGGCCTCCTCGATGCGCTGAAAATCACCGCGCCGGTGCATGTCGCAGGCTGTGCGATGGGCAGTGATTTTTCGGCTGGATTTGCCGCGCGTCATCCGGGGCGCGTTGCAAAGCTGGCCGTGGCCAGCCCCCTTGCCGGCAGCAATGCCGGACGCGGCGCGCAAAGCGTGGAGCGCGCCGCCCTGGTCGAGCGCGAGGGAATTCGCGCCGCCATGAAAGCGAGCCATGACCGTTCCTACCCCGAGCACCTGCGCGCACTCGACCGGGAACGCTTTCAGCGCTACCAGTCCCGCTGGGTTTGCAATACACCGGCCTCGTTTACGGCCGCGGCCCGCATGATGAGCGCGGTGGACCTGACGCCCGAATACGCCAGGATCAAGGCGCCAACGCTGGTCATAGCGGGCAAACACGATGCGCAGCGCCCACCCGGGATGGCGCAGCAGGTGGCCAACGCCATCCCCGGCGCGAAATACGTGCTGGCCGATACCGGGCACTTCATGAATCTGGAGACACCGCAACTATTCGTGGATACCGTGCTGCCCTTTTTCAAGGGAAAATAAATCGGGATGCACACAATTTCCCGGCGGCAACGGGAATGCCGGGACGAGTTCGGAGATTGTGTGCGTCCCGATTTATGAACAGAGGGAGACAGCCTCACCATGCAATCGACTGAAGCCGCCCAATACGAGGCGGACGTCGTCGTAATCGGCTTCGGTTCCGCGGGAGGGTGCGCCGCAATCGAAGCCCGCGATATGGGGGCCGAGGTCGTCATACTGGAGAAGCAGCCCGAGCACTCGCACTACTCGAATACGCGTATGAGCGGCGGCGGCTTTCACAGCCCGGACCCGGCCGGCGACTTCGAATCGCTCAAGTCGTACGCGAAAGCGATGTTCAGCGGCGACAACCTCTCCTGGAAGCTCGAGGGCGATCAGAGCGAGTTCGCCGATGAGCTCGCCGAGCTGGCGCAACGTATCCGGGAGCATACCGACAATCGCGGTGTGATGGATGCCGCAGCGCTTTCCCACGCAGTCGAAACCTGGAACCGCTTCTGCGCTGACCGCCACGATACCGACTTCGAGCGTGAACCCGGAACGATGGGGCCGGTGGCGGAGCCTCCGTTCTACGCCATCCCGCTTTATCCGGGCGGGCCGAACACGAAAGGCGGTTTGCGCGCGGATGCGCAGCGCCGGGTGCTCGACTGGGATGACCGGCCGATACCGAGACTCTACGCGGTCGGCGAGATCTGTTCCGTGTTCCAGTTCGCCTATCAGGGGGGCGGCAATCTGGCGGAGGGCATAGCCTTCGGCCGCATCGCCGGACGCAATGCGGCGGCGGAGCGCCCTTTGCAGGAAGGTCCAGAACAGCCAGAATCAATAACCACAGAGGCGCAGAGGAAGCAGGAGACAGACAGACACGCGGGGTCGTCACTTCCCCACTCCTTCACTTCTTCACCCGAGTAGAGGACCGCGAACGCAATTCCCCGCGTTCAATTCACCGCATTTCTACGCGAACAGCCGGACCGCCGGGACAAAGTGATACGCGCGGCAAGCAGCCGCGCGAAATGACGCCCCCCGCCTGTTACCCGTTGTTACCGGGTTACTGAACTCCCGCGGCGGTCGACCTCAGCAGTTTGCCTTTGAGCGCACCCGTGTGCTCGCCGTTCCTGAATGCCACTTTGCCGCCGATGATGGTAGCCATGATGCCGGCCGACTTCTGCTTGAGCCTTTGCGCGCCCGTCGGAAGATCATTCTCGATAGTCGGAATCTGCGGCGCGAGAGTCGCAGGATCGAATATGTTGAGATCCGCGATGCAGCCCGGACGCAATAACCCGCGATCGGTGAACCCCCAGGCTATCGCCGGCGTGAGGGTGATCATTTTCACGCCTTCCTCGAGCGAGAACGCCTTGCGCTCGCGCACCCAGTAAGCGAGCAGGTGCGTGTGTATCGAAGAGTCCATGATGAGGCTTACATGCGCGCCGGAATCGGAAAACGTCATGACCGTTCGGGGATGCCGCAAGGTCGCCAGCGCCTCCGCCTCGCTCTTCGGCACGGTGGCCATGTCGAACTGCATGAAGAGCTGATCGAAGTTGCTCTCCAGGGCGAGGTCCATCATGACCTCCACCGGATCTACATTGCGCTTCGCCGCCAGGTCGGCGACGCTGGGATTGCGCGAAACGGCGCTGTACATGACATACATGTTCTCGTATTGAGGCTTGCGCGGCTCGCCGCCCCCGGTCCGATATTCGCCCTTCTTCGTAGCCTCGACCAGCCGTTTGCGCTGTACCGGGTCGCTGAACGCCTTGCGCTGCGCCTCGATCGGCAAGGCACGCACTGCTGCCCATTCGGGAAAGTCATCGAACTGCAAGCGCGACTTGAACGACAACACGTGGGAGATGCCGCGCGTATGCGTCTGTCCGAACATGCGGCCGCCGGCCTCGGCCGTGCGATCGAGAAGAGCCAGGTTATCCTGCGTGCCCTCGCTTCCACCCGGCAGTCCAAAGGTGATCGGAACGCGGCTCTTCACCGCGAGATCGAGCAACTTGTCGTTTGCTGCCTTGCGCACGGCCGGGTCAGGCGACCGGGTTTCTCTTTCGCGGGAATACTCGAATATGCCGCGGCCGGTTGTTCCCATGGCACACACCAGCTGGCTCATCTCCTCCCAGGAAGCGTGGACCGATGCGACGGGCCGGTTGTCCGGATACGGCAGCCTGTGGGCTGTCGAACGCGAGCTGGTAAAGCCTATGGCGCCCGCGTCCATCGCGTCGAGCAACTCGTGCTCCATCGCGCCAAGGTCGTCGTGCGACGCCTGCTGCTCGA
>CAZQJF010000583.1:0-2864 GCA_964593735.1 uncultured Streptomycetaceae bacterium
GTTACAACCCGCTTTTCCATTTAGCAGCTTGTCGGGGCAGCGAAAGCCCGACAAGCTGCCAGGAACGAATGCTCATCCGGCGCGCGCAGCTCTCAGCCACGCCCGTAGATGTCCCCGAAACGCACGATGTCGTCCTCCTCCAGGTACGGCCCGGTTTGAATCTCTATGATCTGCAGCGGGATCTTGCCGGGATTCTCGAGCCGGTGGGGGTGCGTCTTGGGGATGTAGGTGGACTGGTTTTCGTCGAGGAAGATCTCCTGCTCGCCGTTCACGATCTTCGCGGTGCCCGCTATGACCACCCAATGTTCTGAACGGTGATAGTGCATCTGCAGCGACAGCTTGGCGCCCGGGTTGACCACGATGCGCTTGATCTTGTAACGATGCCCCTCTTCCAGCGTCGTGTAGCTGCCCCACGGCCGCGCGACCGTCAAATGAGTCTCGGTCAGGCTCTGGTGGTCAGTCTTGAGCCGGGCGACCAGCAACTTGAGATCGGAGGCCTGGTCGCGATGGCACACCAGCGTGGCATCCCGCGTCTGCACTACCGCCATGTCTTCCAGGCCCAGCGTCGCCAGCGTCCCGTAGTCGCTCCACAGCAGGTTGTTGTGGCTGTTCACCGTCACCACGTCGCCCTGGATCACGTTGCCTTCGCCGTCCTTGGCGCGCTGCTGGTAAAGCGCATCCCAGCCGCCGAGATCGCTCCAGCCCATCTCCACCGGCACGACCGCGACCTTCTCCGCGTGCTCGAGCACGCCGTAGTCGATGGAGGTATCGGGCAATTCCCGGTACAAGTCGGCCGCTGCCGCCCCGTCGCTTTGGGCGAGCGCCGGGAGCGCGGCACTGAGCGCCGGCTGGAAACGCTCCACGGTTGCGAGAAAACGGTCGGCACGGAATACGAACATGCCGCCGTTCCAGAAATAGTCGCCGCGAGCGAGAAATTCCCGCGCCTTTTCGAGGCTGGGTTTTTCCACGAACCGGGCCACCTGGCGCACCGGCCTGCCCGCCGCCGCCACCTGGAGGGCGGCGCCCGCCTCGATATAGCCGAAACCGGTCGCGGGCTCGGTCGGCTTCATGCCGAACAGGGCGATATAGCCCGCCTCCGCTGCGGCTTCCGCCGCCTGCCAGGCGTCGAGGAATGCCGCGGTATCCGCGACCGCGTGATCGGAGGAAAACACGCCGATCAAGGCATCCGGCGCTTCCCGGGAAATCCGTGCCACCGCCCAGGCGATCGCGGGCAGCGTGTTGCGCGCCAATGGCTCGGCCAGCACGCCCTGGGCGAACTTGGGATCGAGCGCGTGGAGTTGCCCGGTCACTTCGAAGCGGTGATCGGCGTGGGTCACGGTGATTACCCGGCTCGGATCGACCCGCGGCGCCAGCCTGCGCGCGGTCTGCTGCAGCAGCGTATCGGCGCCGTTCAACGCCAACAGTTGCTTGGGCATCGTAGCGCGCGACAACGGCCACAAGCGCGTCCCCGATCCGCCCGCAAGTATCACCGCGAAGCGGCGCGCGGCGGCGACGGCCGCCGGGCGGTCCTGGGGACGCTTCAAGGGTGCATCCATGAGGGCGAGGGTAGGATATCGGTCCCATCCAGTCAAACCGGAGCGATCAGTCGCGCGGGCGTTCCGCCACGCCGATTACCTGCAAACCGGCATGACGCAAGGACGGGAGATTCGTCATCCAGTCGTCCATCCGGCACGCGACGCGCGTAAAAAACCGTATTCCCGGCAGGAAGCGGAAAAGCCGGTTGAACACCAGCACGTCGCTGTTCATCAGCAGACAGAATCCCAGGAACCCGTGGGTGCGCCAGCTCTGCAATTGCAACTTTGCATGCGACAGCGCGGCCTCGGTTTCGCTGCGCCGGAGCGGCCGCTCGGTGGCAGGGTCCAGTGCGCTGGATAAACGATACACGACCTTGCGGATCGCTCGCCACGGCGCGAAATCGTCGACGGGCTCCCGAAAATAGAACCTTCCGCCCGGCTTCAGGATGCGGTGTATTTCCGCGAACAACCGGGTCCGGTCCGGGACATGATGGATGCCCCCGAGCATGACGACGTTGTCGAAAACCCGGTCCCCCAGCGGCAGCATCGTCGCGTCTCCCTGGACGAAGAAGAACCGTTCCGTGCCCAGCTCGCGGCGGGCGATCTCCAGCAGCGCGCCGGACACGTCGACCCCGACGCACCGGGCCATGCGCGCCTGCAACAGGCGCGCCGCTTCGCCGCGGCCGCAGCACAGCTCGGCCACCGTCCCCAGCGTACCGGGGGGCAGCACCGCAAACAATTGCCGGTCGAGGTACGCCATGTATTCCCGGGTATGCGGGTAGTCGAGATTTTCGACGTAGCTCGCCGCCATTCCGTCGTAATGATTCCTCTGGAAACGCGCGGCATCCGACAGGAACTCGGCGGCGAACAGCGGGACGCCCGAAGGCGAAATGTCGAAGCGCTCCGTCTTGTCGGCCGAGACCAGGCGCCCGCCATCCAGGTGCAGCGCCTGCCCGCTCCGGGGAGAACGCAGCATTGCCAGGTATTCGCCCGCCGGCGCGGCGTAGCGGTCCACCGGTTCGGGGCCGGGTGCGGTCATGGGCATGGACACTCCGCCATCATGCCTGCGGCGGCTTGGTGCCGATTACCGACCAGGACACCTCGTTGACCCACGCGCTCTCGATATCACGCAGTCCGGCCTGCTCCAGCAATGCAATGGCCTGATCCTTGCGCCAGTAGAACGTGGTTCGCGGCAACATCTGATCGAACACGATATGGTGTATGTGCCGCAAGGAAAACCTGCGCAACAGCTTGAGATAGGCCAACGGTGTAATTCCGGCGCGCACCAGCGCCCACAGCGCGGCCGCAGGCAGCCATGCCTGCAACCTG
>CAZQJF010000584.1:0-2862 GCA_964593735.1 uncultured Streptomycetaceae bacterium
AGGCGCCGTTTTACACGCTGGGACCGCTGACCACGGACATCGCGCCGGGATACGACCACATTACCTCGGCGATCGGCGCAGCGATGATCGGGTGGTTTGGCACGGCGATGCTGTGTTACGTCACGCCCAAGGAGCACCTGGGCCTGCCGGATAAGGACGACGTCAAGGACGGGATCATCGCCTACAAGATCGCCGCGCACGCGGCCGATCTCGCCAAGGGACACCCCGGCGCCCAGATCCGGGACAACGCGCTGTCGAAGGCCCGCTTCGAGTTCCGCTGGGAAGATCAGTTCAACCTCGGGCTCGATCCCGACAAGGCGAAAGCGTTCCACGACGAGACGCTGCCGCAGGAAGGCGCGAAGCTCGCGCATTTCTGCTCGATGTGCGGTCCGCACTTCTGCTCGATGAAGATCACGCAGGACGTGCGCGAATACGCGGAGAAGCAGGGCGTCACGGAGGCGGAAGCGCTGGAAAAAGGCATGCAGGAAAAGTCCGAGGAATTCACGAAGCAGGGCGGAGAAATCTACACCCGCGTTTAAGCGGGCGTCATCGTCCACGACAGGAAGGCAGTTATGCGAATCGCACGCGGGGCAGTCACGGTAACGATCGCGCTTGCATGTTCCGCGCCGGGTCTGGCGGAGCCGCTCTCGGGCCCGGCCGCCCGCCTGGACGCGCAGATCGAGTCGATGATCGAGGGCCGCGAATTGCTGCGCGGCGTGGTGACGGAGCAGGACGTTGCGCTGCTGTTCGCTCACCTCAGGGCCGCGTTGCTCGCCGCTTCCACCGGCGGCGAACCGCCATCCGCCGAAGAGATCCGCCGCCGCGCCGAGGCGATACGCCGGGAGCTGAAAGCGCGCGGCATGCTGGCGGGTCTGCAGCTGCTGAACGTGCTCGAAGAGCGCGCCCGCCAGATGGTGCGCGAGGCTCCGTCGCGCCCGGTCTTGCCTCCGGCCCGGCCCTGAACGCCGATACGCAGTGAATCGCCGGCGCTGTCCGCCCGGCGCTGCAATCCGCTGTAATCTTTGGTTACAAAAAATTCCTCTCGGCCTCGCGTCCGGACGGGCCGCCGGTAGAATGATGCCCGCGAACCGCGGTCCAATCCCCTGTGAACAGAAAGCCTTTTTACGCCGTTGGCATGGTGCTGCTGCTGGTAGCGGCGGCGGCGGGCGCGTACGCCTGGTGGAACGGGCGCGCTCCTGCCGCCGAATTCCGGCTCACAAAAGTCGAGCGCGGCACCATCACCGCCGCGGTTTCGGCCACCGGCACGGTCAACCCGGTCACCGCGGTTTCGGTCGGCTCGCAGGTCTCGGGGCAGATCAAGGAGTTGCTCGTCGATTTCAACTCCGAGGTCAAGAAAGGGCAGGTGATCGCGCGCATCGATCCGGAGGCTTTCAATCTCAAAGTGACTCAAGCGATGGCGGATGTGGAGGCTACGCGGGCGACGGTACTGTCGCAGCGCGCCAACGTCGCCGCGTTGCAGGCGGAAGTGTCGCGGGCCAAATTCGGTCTGGGAGAGGCCGAGCGCGAGTTGCAGCGCAACAAGGGACTCTACGAGAAGAACTTCGTTTCGGCGGCGGCGCTCGACAAGGCGCAGGCCGCGTTTGACGGTGCGCGCGAGCAGGTCAAGACTGCGCAGGCGCACCTCGTTGCGGGTGAGGCGCAGGTGAGTAACGTCCAGGCGCTCGTGAAGCAGCGCGACTCACAGCTGGCGCAGGCCCGGGTGGATCTCGAGAAGACCACGATACGCGCTCCCGTGGACGGCACCGTGGTGAAGAAGTCCGTGGAGCCAGGACAGACGGTGGCCGCGAGCCTGCAGGCGCCGGAGCTTTTCGTTATCGCCCGGGATCTGCGCCAGATGCAGGTCGAAACCTCTATCGACGAAGCGGAGGTGGGCCGCATCCGCGTCGGGCAGGCGGCGAGCTTCACGGTGGATTCTTTTCCGGGGCGCGTCTTCAACGGTACGGTGTCGCAGATGCGCAAGGCTGCGCTGGTGGTACAGAACGTCGTCACCTACACCGCGATCATTGCCACTTCGAATCCCGATCTGCGGCTTTTCCCGGGCATGACCGCAAACGTGCGCATTGTGGTGGAGACGCGCGAAAAGGTGCTCAAGGTCCCCAACTCGGCCCTGCGCTTTCGCCCGGCGGGCGCCCCGGTGGAAGCGCGCGAAACCAGCGCTGCCGCCGACCCTGCAGGCGCGCCGGCGCCGTCGGACGAAGGTAAGGGAGCGGGCAAGGGAGCGGGCAAAGGGCGCGGTGGGGCGGGCGGGGAGGCCTTGCGCGAGAGGCTGGTCAAGGAACTCGGGCTGAACGCCGAGCAGCAGGCCCGGCTGGAAGCCATCTCGCAGGATACGCGCGAGAAGATGCGCGGGATCCAGGCCGAGGACAAAGGCGGTCGCCGCAAACAGGCGGAGAGTATCCGCGCCGAGCAGCGGGCGCGCACCGCCGAGATGCTCACGCCCGGGCAGCGCAAGCGCTACGAGGAGATCATGGCGGAAAGCCGGCCCGGATCGGGCCACCAGGTGACGAGCGGCCGCGTATGGGTTCCCGATGGTCAGGGCAAGCCCAAGGGGGTGAGCGTGCGCACCGGTCTCACGGATGGCACCCACAGCGAGCTCGTGAGCGGGGATCTGCAGGAAGGCGCCCAGGTCATCGTCGGGATCCTCGAGGCCGGCAAGTCGAAGTCGCAGCCCAAGGGCGGCCCGCGGTTTGCCTTTTGAACAAGTTGACAGCTGGCAGTATCTGCAAACTGCCCACCTCAAACTTCAAACTCGAAACTCGAAACTCGAAACTCGAAACTTCAAACTGCCTTTATCATGGCCGAGCCACTCATCATCACCCGCGACCTCACCAAGGTCTACCA
>CAZQJF010000585.1:0-2858 GCA_964593735.1 uncultured Streptomycetaceae bacterium
CTAGCCTGTCCTGAGCACCGACCAAGGATCACGAGTCAAGACTTACCTGGCAGCACGCATGCTCTTCTGGTTCACGCTTGCCGCCGCGACCGCCTGGCTGATCTGGTACATGGTAGCGGTACCGGGCAAGCCGTATTCGGGCGCGCTCGCGCCGCTGACGGCGGGTGAGTCCCTGCTGGCGCACAACCTGCGCGGCCACGTCGCTGCGGTGGCGAGCCGCGAGCACAATGTCTACAACAAGCCCGCCGATCTCGAAGCCGCCGCGCGTTACATCGAGTTCACGCTTTTCGGCTTCGGCTACCGCGTGGAGGCCCAGCGCTACGCGGTGAACGGGCAGGAAGTGCGCAACATCGAGGCCGAGATAGCCGGCGGGACTCGCGCCGGCGAGATCGTGATCATCGGCGCGCACTACGATTCGGTCGTCGGCGCAGTCGGCGCGAACGATAACGGCTCCGGCGTGGCCGCAATGCTCGAGCTGGCACGGCTGCTGAAGGACGCAAGACCGTCGCGCACCGTGCGCTTCGTGGCGTTCGTGAACGAAGAGCCGCCGTTCTACAAGACCGGCGAAATGGGCAGCCAGGTGTACGCCAGGCGCTCGCGCGAGCGGGGAGAGCGCGTAGCGGCCATGTACTCCCTGGAGACCATCGGCTACTACTCGGATGAGCCAGCCAGCCAGCGCTATCCGTTTCCGCTCTCCCTCTTCTATCCGTCCACCGGCAACTTCATCGCCTTCGTCGCCAACCTGGGATCGCGCGGGCTGCTGCACGAGACGATCGCCTCGTTCCGGCGCCACGCCGCTTTCCCGTCCGAAGGCGTCGCCGCGCCGGCCTTCATCCCCGGCGTGGACTGGTCCGACCACTGGTCGTTCTGGCAGGAGGGCTACCCGGCGCTGATGGTGACCGACACCGCGCCGTACCGTTACCCGCACTATCACACGATGCAGGACACGCCGGACAAGGTGGACTACGAGCGGCTCGCGCGGGTGGTCACCGGTTTGCACGGGATGCTGCAGGATTTAGCGGGGCGCTAAATCCTTATATCAAGCCGGGCGAGCTTCCGACGTAGCATTGGTCTTCTTCCGACCATTCGACGATCTTGGCGTATCTCGCTGTCTCTTTCATCACTTCGCCTCCTCAATCGCACGTTTCACGGCACGCACCTGATAGTGCTTCGCGTCGTCGCCCGGCGCACCAGATATTGTGATCGGTCTTGGCAATTTCGGGTGAACAAAGTGCGGCTGGTGCTTACAGCCGAGCACATTTTCTCTTTCCCAAAGCGGCGTCCCGAATAGCACTGCTCAATTCCGCGGTTGGGGTCCACCGTCCTCCTTTGACGATAAAGCGGCTAGCAGCATCGATGACTGTTTGTGATTTATCGGCCTTCTTCGAAAGTACGTCGGTGTATACGGCGTCTAAGCTCGCTGCTGCCTTCCGCATGAGCGTTGCTGTGTCGAGCACGCCGGTTTCGCTGAACTGAAGAATGAAATAGACTAGCCGCACCACCCTGGAAGGGCGCCGATCTTTTAGAGTAACCACCGCTTCCGCGGCTCGAATTCGCTGAGATGCAAATTGAGGCAACCGATTAGCGTCCGGCTTTGAGATCATCGCGGAAAATGTCGAGCTCGGCACCCGCAAGAGATTTCCTGTCTTGTCGAGAACGAATACTCGAGCACTCAGGTTCATAGCCTCAGTCACTTGTCGTCAACGTTCACGATGACCGGCCGTTTGCGAGCGGCAACGCCGCCGGCAAACGGTCCGCGTCGATCGTGCGGTTAGGCTGCGCGCGACATAGCATCATTACTTAAGTCCGTTCACGAAGGCGGCAAGGCCTCACCGGTCCAGCGGTCGCGATGCGCCCAGAACGGGCAACGCGGGCAAGCTGAACCTTCAGGGTAATCAGTTCCCTCTTCGTGGGGGCACCCGATTACGCGATCCATCATTGCAATGGACTTCGCCCGATGCACCCGAATGAACTCCAGTACCTTTTCCAGGGTCTCGTGCTCCTTTCTCACATCACCCGTCTCGGAAAACCATCGCTCAAGTGCGACCGGTCCCGCACCTTCAGCGAGAACAATGCCAACGCTGACTTTCGGTGCCACCCGGTCATCGGGCCCGTAGAACGCGACGGTCGCTATGGGATAGCCAGCAAAACCGCGGCGTGCTCTCTTCCAGAGCGCAATCTTATGCCGTTCTTTCAGATTCACGACGCCGATTCCCCTTGCCAACTAACGTCCCGCATGATCCGCCGCGAAGCGGTCAGTATCGATAAGGTGGTTAGCGGGCACATTCCTACCGACGAGGCCAGCTCGCAGGATTGCGCGCATGATGAAGCACAGCGAGAACGGCGACACGTTCGGGCCGCGCCACATAGAAGATGAGATATGGGAACCGTGACACCACGGCGCGTCGGATCCCGCGGTATAGAACAGGACTTGCTTCAGGATGAGCACGCAATGCTTCGAGCCGCTCTCGCAGTGCGACCAGAAATTCCTCGCCGAGGCCGGAGCGTTGAGAGTCATACCACTCGAATGCGGACTGGATGTCATGTTCAGCCCGAGGTCGAAGGATGAACTGCCGGGTCATGAACCTCGGCGAATGCGGGCGAAAACCTCTTCCAGCGTCGAGCCCGCCTCTGGATCGGCTTCAAATTCGGTCAGTCGCCGGTCCAGTTCCTCTCTTTGCCACTGCGTGAGCGGGAGCGCCTCCGGGACTGCCGAAATACTGTCCCAGATGGCATCCACAAGGCGCACCCGCTCCTCCACTGGAAGGGCGAGAATCTCGGCCACCAAATCCTGGTTCATGTGCATAGGCTACACCTCTTGCCCTGTGCGCGCTAACGTCTTGGTGAACGGCGGGCCA
>CAZQJF010000586.1:0-2854 GCA_964593735.1 uncultured Streptomycetaceae bacterium
CGCTGCACGATGCGCGCGGTGGCATCGAGCGGCCCGCCGGCGGACGAGCCGACAACCAGTTCGACGTTCCTCTCGGGCTTCCAGTCCGCTGCCAGTCCCGTTGAACCCGCTACGGCCAATGCGAGCGCCACCGCGACTGCGGCTATCCGGGGCGTCGTCCGCCCCCTGCTCATTGCCATGATGTGCATGGTGTTCCTCCGATATGGGCGTGGGTATCGTGTCGGGCGCAGGCTGCGATTTCGTGTTTCCGGACTTTCCGGATTTTGCCGTACCCGAGGGGCTCGTGAGCAGTATTTCGCACGGCGACTGTCGCGGCCGGCCGGTTCGGCAAACGGCCGGACCGCCGCCGGCAACGTTGTCTTTGATTTTTTCTTCCTCATCCTTCATCCTCTAGCAGCCTGTCGGACTTGAAGTTCCGACACGCTGCAGGCACTTGTCAATCGTCGCCATGAGTTCAACGCCATGAGTTCAACACACGATGATGCCGCCCCGGATTTCCGGGCGCCGCCGCTTTCCTGCGATGCCCATTTTCACGTGTTCGGGCCGGCCGGGCGCTATTCGTACGGGAGCGACCTGCGCTACGCGCCGCCGCTCGCGCCGCTCGAGGACTACCTGGAGCTCGCGCGCCACCTCGGGATCGAGCGCTTCGTCTTCGTGCAGCCGAGCGCGTACGGACGCGAAAATGCCTGCATGCTCGACGCCATGCGCGTAGTCGGGGCGAAGTGCCGCGGGATCGTGGACATCGACGAGAACGTGCCGGACGCCGAATTGGACCGGCTGCACGAGCTCGGTGTGCGCGGCGTACGCATCAACACGCCCCCGGTCAAGCCGTACGAACCCGGTTTCTCGGCGACACTCCTTCCGCGCATCGAGCGGCTGCACGCGCGGTTCATCGAGCGCGGCTGGCAGTTCGATTTCCTGACGCCGGGCTGGCTGACCGCCGAATTGATGCCGACGCTCAGGAAGCTCGAGGTGGACTTCACGATCGCGCACATGGGGATGTTCCTCGCCAAGGACGGTCCGGCACAGGGGGGATTCCGCCAGTTGCTCGACCTCCTGCGGGAGGGGGACCGGCGCTGCTGGGTGAAATTCACCGGCACCTACCGCATGTCGACCGCGCCGGGATTCTCCGACGTGCTGCCGATGGCGCGCGCCTTGATCGAAGCGGCTCCCGACCGCATCATCTGGGGCAGCGACTATCCCCACCTGTCGTTCGCCGACAAAGTGGGCTCGGTCGAGCTGTTCAATCTGCTCGGCCAGTGGGCGCCCGACGAGGTTACGCGCAAGAAGATCCTGGTCGACAATCCGCAGCGGCTTTACAAGTTCTAAAGGTGACTCGTCACTCGGTGCTCGTTACTGGTTGTAGTCGGGGCGACGCGGTTTCGCAGCCGGCGATTGCGGCAGATGCTTCGATAACAGTAGTACCTTGTCCTTCAAAGTGACGAGAAACGAGTAACGAGAAACGAGCCACCCCTTTTCGGTTCAAAGTTCAAAGTTCAAAGTTTCAAAACTTCCCATCGACGGTTTGCTCGTGACAAAGAACATTGAACCTGGAACCTGGAACCTTGAACGGCCGCGTCACCAGTTGTCACGCGAATATGAGTAAGGCTGTCATCGAGCAGGCTCGGGAATGGATTGACCGTGCGCGGCGGGTAGTGGTGTTGACCGGTGCCGGCATCTCGACCGATTCCGGCATCCCGGACTTTCGCGGCCCGCAAGGCGTGTGGACGCGCAATCCCGTTGCCGAGAAGCAATCCGATATCCGGTACTACGTCACGGACCCCGAGATCCGCAAGGCCTCCTGGCAGAGCCGGCTCGCGCATCCGGCCTGGACGGCGCAGCCGAATGCGGGGCACCTGGCGTGTGCCGCCCTCGAGCGGCGCGGCAAGCTGCACGCGCTCATTACCCAGAACATCGACGAGCTGCACCAGCGCGCGGGCGTGTCGCCGCACCTGGTGATCGAGGTGCACGGCACGGTGCACAAGGCGATGTGCCTGATGTGCGGGTGGCGTGGGCCCATGCAGGAAACGCTGGCTCGCGTGCGCGCGGGTGAGGAGGATCCGGCGTGCCGGGATTGCGGCGGGCTGTTGAAGAGCGACACGATCTCGTTCGGCCAGCCGCTGGTGCCCGAAGTCATCGAACGCGCGATGACGGCGGCCCTGGAAGCGGACGTCCTGCTGGCGGTGGGAAGCACGTTGCAGGTCTATCCCGTCGCCGGCGCCGTGCCGATCGCAAAACAGGCCGGCGCGCGCGTTGTGATCATCAACGCTCAGCCCACGCAGTTCGACGATATCGCGGACGCGGTGCTGCCGGGCCCGATCAGCCTGGACCTGCCGCTGATCGTTCGCGGCGTCGGGTAACAAGGCGATCAACAGTCTGTTGAAATTCTCCGTTCGCGCTGAGCGTAGCGCCGCAGGCGCGGAGTCGAAGCGTGCCAACTACCTGATTGTAAGTCGTTCATATTTCGACTCCGCTTCGCTACGCTCAATACGAACGGTTCTTTTGGCGATTTTCAACAAATTGCTAACCGCCCAGCATGATCTGACGCTGTACCTGTGACCGTATCTGGGACGTCCTGCGCTCACTTCTTTTTTTCTCTTTCAGCCGCCTCGGCCTTATCCCGCATTGCCCGCAGGAGCTCGGAGGCGAAGAACCAGCGCACGTAACCCACCATTCCACAAGCGCCTACGAACCAGGCTGCAATGGCAAGAACCAACAGGACTGCCTCAATGAATTGCGGGGGCTGAAGAGCCGCCGCCGCTCCAACCCCCGCGGCAAAAAGGCCCAGCCCGATAAGCATGGGTTTCCAGCGGCTCCTGTCCGGAGTCAGCAGCCAGCGCACACGATCGGTAGG
>CAZQJF010000587.1:0-2853 GCA_964593735.1 uncultured Streptomycetaceae bacterium
TCCGCATCAAGCAGGTTTGTGCCGTTTGGATTCGTCCGTGTGCTTCCGTCTGTTTCCGTGGCCGATCCGTCTTTTCAAAACCCGAACAGGTTCGCGTCGGCGCTGCCGGCCAGCGCCCGCGCCGCGCGCAGCAGGCACAGCTGGTTGGTGCCGTCGGAGTGCAGGAAGCTCGAGGCATCGCGCAGGTACTTCTCGACGGGATGATCGTGCATGATCGAGGCGCCGCCGAGGACTTCGCCCGCGAGTTTGCAAGCCTCGAACGCCGTCTCGGAAGCGTTCACCTTGACCAGCAACCCCAGCACGCGCGCTTCGGCCTGCTTGCGGTCCGCGAGCCACGCGGCCTTCCAGATCTGGGCGCGCGCGGCGTCCAGCTTCATCGCCATCTGCGCCAGCATCAGGGCCACCGCCTGCTGCTCTACGATGGGCCTGCCGCCCTGCACCCGCTGCCTGGCGTATTGCAGGGCGTACTCGTAGGCCGCGCGGCCCACGCCGAGCACGGTTGCCGCCGCCTCCGCCTTGCTGCCCCACATGAATTCCGATCGCAGGCGGGACATGAGCCCTTCGCCGCCCAGCAGGTTCTCCGCCGGCACGCGGCAGTTCTCGAGGTGAAACGTGCCGTTCGTCGCCAGCCGCTGGCTGCTTTTCTCGTGGAAGATGCCGGCGCGGAATCCGGGCGTGCCGGACGGGACGATGAAGACGCTGCCCCCCTCGCTCAAGGAAAGCGACGGGTTGGTGCGCGCGATGATGAAGTAGAGCCTGGCCATGCACCCGTTCGAGACGTAGCGCTTGGTGCCGTTGATGACGTAGGTGTCCCCGTCGCGCACCGCGGTCGTCCGGAAATCGATGTCGGGAGCGTCGTAGTAGCCCTGGTGGTCGGAGCCCGCTCCCGCCTCCGTGAAGCCGATCGCAAACGTAGCCTCGGGATCGGACACGAACGGCGGAATGAATTTCTGCTGCTGCTCCGGCGTCATCGCCTCGGAGAGGATGTGGGCCATTTTCCAGCACTGGTCCAGGATCACCGCGAACCCGAGGTCGCCGGCGCCCAATTCCTCACCGACGATGCACATCGTCACGATGTCCGCCCCCGCTCCGCCCCAGGCTCTGGGCACGCCGAGGGTGCGCAGGCCCAGCTGGTCCGCCTGCCGGAGCCAATCCCACGGTATGCGCTCGGCGGCCGTCAGCAGCCGGTCGCGCCGCAGCACGTCCGGCTTGATCACCTGTTCGGCAAAGCCGCGCGCGACGGCGCGCCAGCGCAACTGCTCTTCGGTGAGCGTGAAATCCATCGGCAGCCCGTTAGCCCTCGGTTGCAAAGCGACAACCCGACATCACTCCTGCTTCACTTCGAGCGCAGCTCGCAAACGGCTGTCCATACGCCGTTGATGCAATCGATCTCGCCCACGGGTGCGGCGCCCGCTTCGACCAGTTTCCCCATCTTTGCGGCAACTATGTCCCGCGTCGGTCCCATCACGATGCGGGTGTTGCCCAGGTGCTCCACCCGGGAAAGGGTGGGAATGTTCGGCTTCGCGCAGCTGGCCACCCACTTGTTCCCGACTTCCGTGATCTCCGAAAGGACCCGCGAGCCCAGCTGCTGGAGCCGGTCGAGTTCGTCCTGGACCCGAGACCTGCTGAATGCGCTGATGATGAGGTGCTCCCCCGCGTCAAAGATCTCGGCCGGCAGGTGCGTGAGGGCCTCCTGGGATGCCTTGGGCTGCTTGGGCGGCGCGTTCCGGGCGACCGAGTAGACGTCGTGCTGGCGCACGTGTTTGTCCTTGCGCGCGCCTTCGTGCGTAAAAAGCCTTGCGTAGTCGGGGGAAAGCGAAGCAACGATCTCGTAGAACGAGCGCGAAACCAGGATCTGCCCGGGCTTGGAAAAGCTCATCACCCGCTGCGCGACGTTGATGCCGTCTCCGATGACGTTCACGTGGCCGTTCAGGTCGGTGACCATGCGCACCGGGCCGAGATTGATGCCCATGCACACGGACAACTGGATGCTGTCGCGGACGGCGAGCGCGATCTGCAGTACTTTTTCGGGGTCGCCGAAAAAGGTGATCGCGGCGCCGTCTCCGGTGTCGAGTATGATGCGGTCCCGCTGCGCGGTGGTTTCGAGCGCCTTCGCCAGGGTGGCGTTGAACGCCTCCTTCAGCCGGTGCTGGTCGGCGCCCGACTCCTTCGAGTAGCCGACTATATCGAGGAAAAGCACGCTGCATACGAGCGTGCGCCCGACGTTCTCTGCCATGGTCGCGTTCTGCGAGTCCCTGAATGGCAATTATAAGGGGGTACGCGGCGCTCTCCGGCACGCGTTTCTCGTCCCGGGAAAGATGCCCCGCCGAAGCGCATTTTTGCCTCCTCCCCGGACGTATCACCGCCCGATTTCAGCGGGAACTATGTTCCCGGTGCCGATGCCCAAGCCATATGCTGAACCGTTTGCTCTCAGGTATCTCAAGCGTATCGATAGTCTTGTTGCCGTGGTTCGCGCTGTCCGGAAGCGCGACGGCCGGGCCCGGCTTTATTCCGCCCCAGTACTATTCCACGCAGTATTCTCCCCCTCCGGACACCCAGCTTCCCTCCGTTCCCACCGGATCCGAGTACGCGCCACTTCCTGCGCCTGCGCGGGAGGCCCCAACGGAGCCGAAGGAAAAAAAGCGCGGCAACACACCGCCCGGGATGGACCGTACCGGCGGCGGGCCCGCGAGCGGCGCGATCGTGGATCCTGCCGGCGTCGTCACCAAGGAACCCGTTCTCCGCGAACGGTAATTCTGTTCCAGGTTCCAGGTTCCAGGTTCAAGGTTCAAGGTTCAAGGTTCAAGGTTCAAGGTTCAAGGTCCCAGGTTTGTTGTGCAACATGGAACCTGG
>CAZQJF010000588.1:0-2849 GCA_964593735.1 uncultured Streptomycetaceae bacterium
CGCGCGATCGCGCCGAGCAGCCGATCCACCGTTTCCAGAACCTCTTTTTCCTGACGGGCCCGCTGCTCCGGCGTCGCGATCTGCTCCGCATCCTTGACTACCGCGAAAGCCACCGGCAACTGCCCCTTGATCTCGTCGGCGACACCCACGACCGCGACCTCGGCTATGTTCGGATGGGCCTGCACCGCTTCCTCGATCTCGCGCGTGCCGAGTCGATGGCCCGCCACGTTGATCACGTCGTCGGTGCGCCCGAGGATATAGTGATAACCCTCCTCGTCCCGTATCCCCCAGTCGAAGGTCGAATAGACGAGCTTGCCCCCAAAGCTCTTGAAGTAGGTCTGCACGAAGCGCTCGTCGTCGCCCCACACGGTGGACATGCAGCCGGGCGGCAGCGGCGGAACGATCGCCACCACCGCCTTTTCGTTCGGCCCGGCCTCCTCCGCATCCGACTCGCGCAGTAGCCGGAGATCGTAGCCGTAGACCGGGAAACTCGGGCTGCCGAACTTGATCGGGGTGCTTTCCACGCCTGGCACGCTGGAGAGGATGGGCCAGCCGGATTCCGTCTGCCAGTAATGGTCTATCACCGGTTTGCCCAGAGCGTCGGCGAACCAGCGGTGCGTCGGCTCGTCGAGCGGCTCGCCGGCGAGGAACAGGTGCCGCAACGAGCCCAGGTCGTATTTCTTCATGAAGGCCGGGTCCTGCTTCTTCAGCACGCGCGCCGCGGTGGGAGAGGAGAACATGACGTCGACCTTGTGGTCGGCGACGATCTTCCACCAGATGCCCGCGTCCGGCCGGATCGGCAATCCCTCGTACAGGATCGTCGTCATGCCGTAGATGAGCGGCCCGTAAACGATATAGGAATGCCCTACCACCCAGCCGATGTCGGAAGTGGTGAACATGGTTTCCCCTGGATTAGCGGCATAGATGTACTTCAGCGACGCGGCGAGCGCGACGGCATAGCCGCCGGTGTCGCGTTGCGCGCCCTTGGGTTGCCCGGTGGTGCCCGAAGTGTAGAGGATGTAGGACGGCTCGTTCGATTCCACCCAGGTCACCGGCACCTGATCGTTCATGTGCCGCGCGCGCAGTTCGCCATAATCCAGATCCCGGCCCGCCTTGAGCTCGAGATTCGGATCCAGGCCGCGATTGACGACCACGACCTTGGCCGGCGGCGATTTAGCGAGCCGGATCGCCTCGTTGAACATGGGTGCATAGAAGATTGCGCGCCCGCCGCGCAACCCTCCGTCGGCGGTGATCATCACTTTCGGCCGCGCGTCGTCGATGCGCGCGGCAAGGCTGTGGCCGGCGAATCCTCCAAACACAACGGAATGGACCGCGCCGAGCCGCGCGCACGCGAGCATCGCAAACACCGCCTCCGGGACCATCGGCATGTAGATCAGGACCCGGTCGCCCTTCACTACGCCCAGCGAACGGATCATCCCCGCGCAGCGGTTCACTTCGGCGGCAAGCTCGCGATAAGTGTAGCTACGCTCCTGGCCGGTCTCCGTGGAAACGTAGATCAGCGCCTTTTGACCGCCGCGCGCCGCGAGATGGCGGTCAACCGCGTTATGGCACAGGTTGGTGAGCCCGCCCACGAACCACCGGGCGAACGGCGGCCGGCTGTAATCGAGGACCTTGTCGAAAGGCTGATGCCAGTCGACGAGGCGCGCCTGTTCCGCCCAGAACTCCTCGCGCTTTTCTATGGAACGCCGGTGGAAATCCTTGTAGGTTTTCATTTGCTCCTCCGCCAAGGAGTGGCTCGTGGCTCGTTTCTCGTGGTTAGTGCTCGTTGGAGCAGGTAGGTGAAAACAACGAGTAACGAGTGACGAGAAACGAGCTACCCCTTTATAGCTTCACTACCGCCCGCCCCCGTATCTGCCCCTTCAGCATCCGGTCGAAGTAGTCCGGCAGGTCTTCCAGTGTAATGGCGTGCGCGATGTCGCCGAGGCGCCGCGGTTTGAGATCCGCGGCAAGCCGCCCCCATACCTTGAGGCGCAGCGGCATCGGGGTGAATCCCGAATCCACGCCTATCAGCCGCACGCCGCGCAGGATGAACGGGAGCACCGTGGTCTTGAGTTCGATGCCGCCGGCATTGCCGAAGCTCGCGATGAGTCCCGCCTGCTGCATCGTGCGGGTGAGCCACGCCAGTTGCTCGCCACCGACCGAGTCGAACGCCGCGGCCCACAGCGGTTTCTCGAGCGGTCGCGTGCTCATCTCGAGCTTCTGCCGTGCCAATACCTCCGTCGCGCCTATGCTCTTCAGGAACCCGTGCTCCGCGTCTTTACCCGTGACCGCCACGACCTGGTAGCCGAGGCCGGCCAGCATATCTATGGCGAGCGTGGCGACGCCCCCCGTCGCGCCATTCACCAGCGCCTTGCCTTTGTCCGGGGCCAGGCCGTTCAGTTCGAGCAGCTCCATTGCCAGTCCGGCGGTATAACCGGCAGTGCCGAGCGCCATCGCCTCGAACAGCGTGAGGCCTTTCGGCAGCGGCACCACCCACTCGGCCGGCGCCCGGCAGTACTCGGCGTAACCGCCGTCGTGGGCGACGCCGAAATCGTAGCTCGTGCAGACCACCTCGTCGCCCGGCCGGTAGCGGGCATCGCTCGAGGACACGACCACCCCAGCGGCGTCGATGCCGGCTGTCAGGGGGTACTTACGGATGATTTTTCCGCCGGCGCCGGTAGCCGCCAGCGCGTCTTTGAAGTTGACGCTCGAATACGCGGTCTTGAAAACGATTTCGCCCGGGGACAACTCGTCGAGCGCGATATCCACGACCCGCCCGGCCACCTTGTCGTTGTCGTTGAAAACCCGGAATGCCTTGAACTTATCCATGCCGCTCATGCCGCCGCCTC
>CAZQJF010000589.1:0-2848 GCA_964593735.1 uncultured Streptomycetaceae bacterium
TATGCTGCTCCAGCCACTGCTCGAGCATCATCAGCACCCAGATCATGGCGCCGTAGTAACCGGCATGCTCGGCGATGCGAACACCCATCAGCTCGTCGATCAGCTCCGCGCGCACGATCCCGCGCTTTCTCAGGTCTGCCAGGCTTCCGTACACGACATCCTGGAGCGGGCGGTGGGCCTGCAGCCAGGGACCGAACGGAAGCCCGAAGCCGTGCTTGGTCTTGGTGATGATGCGGTCGGGCAGGAAGCCACGCAACGCCTCCTTGAAGAAATAGCGCAGCCGGGTCCCCTTCAATTTCAGGCGGGGTTCCAGCCGCAGGGAGAAGTCGACGACCGGATCGTCGAGCATCGGAAAGGCAACGTCCACCTGCGCCAGCTCGCAGGTGCGCGTCACCTTCGGCAGGTCGTTGTCGGCCAGCGTGAACTGCCGGTCCAGGGCCAGCATGCGGTTGATCATGCTGCCCGCGCGGGCGTTGCGATAGACCTCGTCCAGCAGGAACAGGGGCCGTGCGCGATCGATGCCGTCGAGGAAATCCGCGGTGAACATGTGCTCCGCGCCGAAGCGCTCCACCATGTTGTAGGACTGCATGCGTTCAGGCATGGGCACATGGGCCTGCTTGATGTAGTTGCGCGCCTTGCGGATGAGCGCCATGCGCTCGCCCCCCGGGATCGCGTGCACGACCGGCTCCAGGAGAAAGCGGCGCAGCGGTCCGGGTATGCGGCCGTAGAGCGAAAACAGGTACTGCGTAGCGTAGCGCTCGTTGCCGCCGAACAGCTCGTCGCCGCCGTCCCCGCCGAGCAGCCGCTCGATGCCGTGAGATTGCGCCAGCCTGGCGCAGCAATAAGTCGGCACGGCGGACGCGTTGCCGAAGGGCTGGTCGTAGATGGCCGCGATCCGGGGGATGGCCTCGGCGACGTCCGCGGGCGTGACGTAGTACTCGTGGTGGCGCGTCTTGAAGTGCGCGGCGGCAAGGCGCGCGTACTCCATCTCGTCGTAGCCTTCCGCCTCGAACCCGATCGAAAAGGTGCGTGCCGGCTCGCCCGTCACTTCCCCCAGCATCCCGGCAATGGTGGAGCTGTCGGTGCCTCCGCTCAGGAACGCGCCGACCTCGGCGTTGCCTGCGGCGGCGCGCACGGATTCCCGCAGGCTCGCGAGAAATCCACGCTGCAGCTCCGCGAAGGGCAGCCTGACGCCTTCCTCGAACTGCATCTCCCAGTACGGAGCGACCTCGGCCTTGCCCTGGGCGTAGCACAGGAGATGGCCCGGCAGCAGCCGCTGCTGTCCGCGATAGACGGTTCCGGGGCCGGGCACCATGTGGAAGTAGACGTAGTGATAGAGCGCCTGGCGGTCGATCCTCGCGTCTACCGCGGGATGCTTGTTGATGGCGTCGGCTACCGATCCGAATACCAGGCTGGATCCGGTGAGGGCATACGTCAGCGAGTGGACGCCCATACGGTCGATCGCGAGCAGCGCTTCCCCGCTCCGCCCGTCGAGCACCGCGATGGCAAAATCACCGCGCAACAGCCGGACGGCCGCGGCGCCGCGGTCGGCATGGGCTGCAGCGAGCGCAGCGGCGGCGCCCTGCTGCTGCGCAATCGCGGCGAACCGCGAGTCTGTGAACGATGGATGCCCGCAGACCGCCGTCAGTATCCCGTCCCTGCTGCAGACGTCGGCGCCCGCCGCCGACAGGGCCGCGGCCACGCCGAGATGAGCAGGCGAGCGCGTGGAGCCGGCGCCGAAGCAAGCGGCCGCCATGGCATCCATGACGGACTGCGGCTCGGCTATGCCGCCCGAGGGGCCCGCCCAACCGCAGATCCGGCTCATAGCGCCCGGATTCTGCTGTTCAAGCCGTTTTGCACCATGCGTTCCAGGGTCCGCGCCGCCGGTATTTTCAGGATCACGTTGGCCGTGGACGCCGTCTGCCGCGGCGAGGACGCCAGGTCGCCCATGGTCGCGGCCTCGTAACGATCCCCGTTGTCGCGCAGGAACTCGCAGAGACTGGCCAGGCGCCCCTGATTGATCCGGTTCGGCGCCAGCCCGCTGAAATCGGGGCGCTCGTACTTAACGAACTCGAATGGATGCGTGAGGATGACGACGGTTTCAACGCCGGCTTCGTGCGCGCGCGACAGCAAGGTCCTGGTTTCGCTCCACGAGGCCCCGGTAATGGTGAGCGTCCTGTAGTGGACGCGCTGCCCGACCGCGAAGTCGATGTAGGTGAGCAGGCAGGCCTCCATTACGCCGCCCACCCGGTGCGTGCCGGAAAACAGGTGCAAGGCGGGATCATCCGGCCGGTACAGCGCCAGGCCGATGTTGGAGCTCATGCGCAGCCCGACCAGTTCCATCGCCTGGTAAACGGACTGGTCCGCCATCATGCTGCCGGTGCGCAGCGCGAGAGGGCGGCCGAGTCCCCAGCGCTCGAATATCGCGATCCCGTCGGCCAGCCACTGCCTCAACTGCTCGACCGGGCGGCCGTTCATGTGGTCGGTCGGTGGATCGGATTTGAGGCGCTCCACCCAGTCCGGGTTCCGGAAATACGTCCAGCAGGGGTGCAGGTGCAATTGCACGTCGTGTCCGGCGGCCTTTATGCGCAGCGCAAGCTCACGCATGGGCTGGTCGCCGAAATAAAAGGTATTGAACGCCTCCACGAAGAAAGTGGCCCTGGTGCCGAATTCGGAAAACGTATCGAGAAGAAAACCCAGGCCGTGCGACTTGCCGTCGATTTCGCACAACACCGCCTGCGCGCCGACCGGCTTGCTGCCGGCCGGATCCGCGAAGGCGCCGGCGATGCTGAATTCGGTATCTATGGTAATTAAGACCTTGGTCTTCATCATTTGTTCGGCGTGCCGG
>CAZQJF010000590.1:0-2845 GCA_964593735.1 uncultured Streptomycetaceae bacterium
CCCGCCGGCGTCGACTTCTTGTCGGAGGCCGCAGCGGCGGCCGCCGCCGCGGCTTGGGCCGAGCCGGCCTTGGAATGGCCCTTGAAGATGCGGGTATGCGAGAACTCGCCGAGCTTGTGCCCGACCATGTTTTCGGTGACGTAGACCGGCACGTGCTGCTTGCCGTTGTGTACGGCAATGGTGAGCCCCACGAAATCGGGCAGGACCGTCGAGCGGCGCGACCATGTCTTGATCGGACGCTTGTCGTTCGTCTTCTGCGCCGTCTCCACCTTCTTCACCAGGTGATGGTCGACAAACGGGCCCTTCTTGATCGAACGCGCCATAGGATCAGCCTCCAGCAACCTTGTCATTGCGGCGCCGTATGATCATGGCGTCCGTGCGCTTGTTCTTGCGCGTCTTGTATCCCTTGGTGAGCACGGCCCATGGCGACACCGGGTCACGTGCGGCGGATTTTCTGCCCTCGCCGCCGCCGTGCGGATGGTCGACCGGATTCATCGCCACTCCGCGCACCGTGGGACGCACGCCGCGCCAGCGCACGCGTCCCGCCTTGCCGATGGATTCGAGCGAATGCTCCTCGTTCCCAACCTCGCCGATAGTTGCACGGCAATTGATATGAACCTTCCGGATTTCACCGGAGCGAAGCCTGATCTGGGCGTATTCACCCTCGCGCGCGAGCAACTGCACTGCGGCGCCGGCGGCGCGGGCGAGCTGCGCGCCCTTGCCGGGGAGCATCTCGATGCAATGTATGGTGGTGCCCACGGGGATATTCCGCAACGGCAACGCGTTTCCAACCTTGATCGGGGCATCGGCTCCCGATACCAGCTGGGCGCCCGCCCCTACGCCCTTCGGCGCCACGATGTAGCGCCGCTCGCCATCCGCGTAGCACAGCAACGCGAGAAACGCGCTGCGGTTGGGATCGTATTCGAGCCGCTCGACCTTGGCCGTGATGCCGTCCTTGTTGCGCTTGAAATCGACCATGCGGTAGAGCTGCTTATGGCCGCCGCCCTGATGGCGCATGGTGATCTCGCCGTGCACGTTGCGCCCGCCCTTCTTGTTCTTGCGCTCGACGAGATGCGGCACCGGCCGGCCCTTGTGCAGGTCGGGATTGACGACCTTGACGTGCTGTCGCTGGCCGGGCGTGATGGGTCTCATTTTGACCAGCATTACTTGGCCTCCGCTTGCTCTGCGAAATTGATTTCCTGGCCGGCTTTCAAGCGCACGTACGCTTTCTTCCAGTGACTGCGCCGGCCCGCCAGCCGCCCGGAGCGCTTGCCCTTCCCCCGAACGTTGAGCACCTGCACCGACGTCACCTCCAGCTTCTCCTTCCGGCTGAACATGAGCACGATCGCAGCCTTGATCTCATCCTTGGTTGCGTCCGACGCAACACGGAACACGTACTGGTTGTTCTTGTCGGAGAGGAAAGTGCTCTTCTCCGAGATCACGGGCGCGAGTATGACCTGCATCAAGCGGACCTGCTGGCTTCCAGTTGGGGCAGCGGCTTGGCTCATGCGAATAGCTCCTCGATCTTCGTCACGGCGCTTTTCGTCATCAGCACCCTGGCATGATGCAGCAGATTCAACGGGTCGGCGTGACCCGGTGTAACCACGTGGACGTTGGGCAGGTTGCGCGAGGAGAGCCGCAGGTTGTCATCGACGCTGTCAGTGACGATGAGCACGTCGTCGGAAATGCCCATGACTTTCAGTTTCTGCGCGAGCTCCTTGGTCTTGGGCGATTCCACGGTGAACTTTTCCACCACCGCCAGCCGGTCCTCCCGCGCCAATTGGGAAAGAATCGAGCTCAGTCCGGCGCGATACATCTTGCGATTGATCTTTTGCGTAAAGTTCTCGTCCGGCAGATTGGGGAAAATTCTCCCTCCGCCGCGCCACAACGGAGAGGAAGCCCTGCCGGCACGTGCGCGGCCCGTACCCTTCTGCCGCCACGGTTTCTTGTTCGACTTGTTGATCTCGCCGCGCGTCTTTTGCTTGCGCGTGCCCTGGCGGGCATTCGCGAGATAAGCGGTGATCACCTGGTGCACCAGTGATTCATTGTAGGCGCGCCCGAACGCGGTGTCCGATGCGGATACCGATGCAGTGGAGTTGCCCTGTTCGTCGATGAGCTTGAGTTCCATGTCCGCCCTATTTTTCCCAATTTTCCCTTATTTGCCCTTATTTGCCTTTAGCCGCGGGTTTCGGCGCTTGAATTGCCCTCGCCGCCCGGACGGTGGGACGCACCGTCACGTCGCCGCCGCGGGAGCCAGGCAGCGCGCCCTTGATGAGCAGCAACTGGCGCTCGGCATCGACGCGGACGATCTCGACGTTCTGCACGGTCCGTTTCACATTACCCAGATGGCCCGCCATGCGCTTGCCCGGAAACACCCGCCCCGGATCCTGGTTCTGCCCGATAGAGCCCGGCTTTCTGTGGGAAACCGAGTTGCCGTGACTCGCACGGTTGGAGGAAAAATGGTGGCGCTTGATCACGCCCGCGAAGCCCTTGCCCTGCGAGGTTCCGCTCACGTCCACTTTCTGTCCGACTTTGAAGATGTCCGCTCCAACCACCCCGCCCTGCTGAAGGCTTGCGAGATCGTCGGTCGAAACCCGGAATTCCTTGAGTATGTGGCCCGCTTCGATGCCAGCCTTCGCGAAATGGCCGGCCGCCGCCTTGTTGACCCTGGACGGCCGGCGCCGGCCGAAGGTCACCTGGACCGCGCAGTAACCGTCGGTTTCTTCATTCTTGATCTGGGCGACGCGATTGTTCGACACGTCCACCACGGTCACCGGAATGGAATCGCCATCATCGGTGAACACGCGGGTCATGCCGACCTTGCGCCCCACTAATCCCAAGCTCA
>CAZQJF010000591.1:0-2842 GCA_964593735.1 uncultured Streptomycetaceae bacterium
AGCGCACGGCGATCTGCGAGCCGATCTCCTGACTGTATGACTCGCAGCCGAAGGCGCGCAGCGCGGAGAGGACGAGGATGAACGAGCCGATCAGCGTGAGCGCGAGCTGCGGCAGGCTGGAAAAAATTCCGGTCGACATTTCGACGCTCATCGCGCTGACGATGCGCTCCCAGCTCAGGCCCGGATGGTAGAACATGCCGGACACCACGTAGCCGTACGCCGCGTAGAGGATCAGGATGACGTTCAGGACGAAGAGCACGAGGTAGCGCAGGCGCGCGTACTCCATGATCAGCACGACCATCAACCCGCCCATGACGATATCGGTCGTGCTCCAGAAACCCGCCCGCACCGTGCCGATCTCGTCGTATTCCGCATTCATGTACACCGCGACCGCGATCGAGACGGCGATGTAGACCGCGGCAATGGCGTAATTGGCGCCGGCAGGAAGCCGCGGGTAGAACTCGTTCTTGCGCAGCCCGTCCAGCACGAACAGGACAAAGGTGACCGGGACCAGCGTGATTGCCAGCAGGGTCGGCCCGCCCTCGGCGGTCCAGTAATAGACGAAGAGATAGACGAGAAAGAAGACCGCCGTGAGATAGTAGAGCCACCCAAGCACGAGGCGTGGCCGGGTGGATGCGGCGGGGTAAACCGTCATGTCCGGGAGGACGTGACCAGCGGAAGAAGGGCGCGGGCATGCGCCCGCGCCTCCGGAGCCCCGCGCGTCACGAGGCGATCGCTATTTCTTCGCGATCCTGGCGTCCCATTTCGCGTCCCAGACGCCCTTCTCGCGCATGTACTTCGCCAGGCCCGGGTGAACCGGCACGAGGTTCACCGAAGACTCGACGCCCTTGCGCTGGAAACCGGCCATATCCTTGGCGATCTGGGCGTAGCTCAGGTCGGCCTTGAGCAAGTCGGGAAGGTTTTTCTCGACCAGCTTGAGCATCTGGTACATATCGTCTTCAGGCACCTCGAGACCCACGTGGAAGCCGTAGTAGAACGGCAGCAGGATCACCTTGTCGACGTGAACGTCCCGCTTGAACACCTCGGGCTTCAGCTCGAGGATGGAGAAGCCGGCCTTTTTGAGCGCAGCGACCTCAGCGGCGCTCGGATTGACGGCTGCCCAGTCGGCAGCCAACGAGGCCTCCACGATCCAGGGCGGCACCGACGCTTCGCCATTGCTGTAGAGGCCGAATCCGTCGATTCCACCGCTCTGGAGGATCGATCCGGCGGCGGACAGGTCAACCTGGCGGTACTGGTACTTGATCCCGAGCGCCTCGAAGGCACGCTCGAGCTGGGCGCGCGTGTCCCACGGCGGCATTCCGGTGAAGAGGGCCTTGCCGGCCAGATCGCCCCAGCCCTTGTACTTGCCCTTGTCGCGCGCGTGCACCGCCATGCCCATATCCGTGGTGAACACCCACATGGACTGCAGCGGCTGGCGCTTGATGTTCGCCTTGAAGCCCTTGAAGCGCTTGATGTCGTTGGCGAGCTCGTAGAAGGCGATGTCGGAGCCGTAGTGGCCTTCGAACTGGCCGGTCGCGTAGCCCTTGACGGTCACGATCGCGCCCGGTGTCGGCTGCACGGTGATGCGGTATTTCGGCATTTCGCGATTCAGCAGCTCGGCGAGAATGATGAGCGCCTTGTGCCCGGCCGAGCCCACCGCTGAGGTGCCCCACGGAATGTCCTTCACCTGCGCCCACGCCGGGGCGCCCCAGGCCGCCATCATGCCCGCAACCAGTAAAACAAGCGCACGTTTGAACATGGGTGACTCCTCCTTTATCGGTGGGGTTCTGACGTCCCCCTGCGGGTCCATTGTATTACAGCCGCCGTCCTGCCATGCGCGCTATTTCGCCCCAGCACGTCCAGGGTCCGAAAACGGAACTCGCGCCGGTGCATCACGTAGACGACGCCCAACGTGACGGCGATCATACGAACAGCGTCAGCACGCCGGTATACCCATAGAGCCGGTTGTGCGAAATTTCCCCATTGCAGAAGAAGCCGACCAGCGGAAAGTCTCCCAGCGCCTCGCGGATCAGCTTGAGCTCCTGGGAGTCGGGCCCGAACAGCCCGGCGCCGCGTCCCAGGCAAGTGTAGTAGACGCCGCCGCGCGGCTGGGTGAACAGGCCCTTGCGTATGCTATCGAGCATGCGAGTCATGTCTTCGTGCGCGGTCTTCGCGTCGCGCCGGCAGAACAGCACGTTCTCGCCCTCTTTCACCAGCTCGCCGATCGCGATCAGCCGGTTCGCCGGGTCGATACCGACGAGATTGCGCACCAGGTAGTCGCCGGTATCGCTGCCCGGAATGGGGAGCCCTGCGAACACGTGCCCGCCGATGCGATTCAGATCGCGGCCGAGCGCCTCGCCGATGTCTTCCTTGAACACGTCGAGCGCGGGGCGGCCGTCCAGGCTGATGATGACGTTCTGCTGGCAGCCGGTAATGGCGTGCTTCGGGCCGATCGGCGAGCAGCCCTGCGTGAGGCGCGTCGCGATCGTGACCCCATCCGAGAAGGACACCCCCGACACGCCGCCTTCCACTACCCCGTCCGCGATCTGCAGGCTCTGGCGCCGCGAGCTGGTGAGCCCGCCGACTAGAAATCCGCTTTCGACCTTGCCCGCAAGGCGGGTCACCAGTTCGGCCACCCGCCCGTTGTGAGGGTCGGCGTGCACGATCGCGAAATTGGCGGCTGCATTGCCGCAGCTCAAGGCCACGCTGTCGACGTCCGTGCTGTTCGCTACACCGGAGAACACGCGAAACGAGCCGGGGTCGAAATCGCCGACCAACGCGGCCACGGCCGGCTCGTCGAGATACTCCCGCGCGGTGGCACAAATCCCGATGCCCACCGTTC
>CAZQJF010000592.1:0-2834 GCA_964593735.1 uncultured Streptomycetaceae bacterium
TGGCGCCGGATGGCCTACTTCGTCGGGCACTGGGAGCTGCGCGGCTGCGGCCAGCCCGGCTGCGCCGGCGCCGATGATCAGTGCGTCATACGAGCGTAAATTTGATGAACGTTTCATGGTAAAGCGCGCGTGATGGGGTATGCCGACAGAGGCGCCGATAGTATCAGACCGTATTGATTCGCCGATGTTCTCGCATACTTCCAATGCACTCCGGCGAAGGTACGCTGTCATAATGCGACGGCGATCGGGAACCCGAACAGCCGCCGTCCTGTCATCGCCACACTCAACACCACTCTCATTGCCAGCCACTTGTCTTTTTTCATGAAGTGGAACTGCATTTCGCAATCGTTGGCTGCGGGGCTGCTCGCGCTGGCGCTGGCGCTGAGCTGCAAAACGTCTTTCGGGCAGCAGGCCCAGCCCCCGTCGGCGGAATCGTCGAACGAGAAACCCGCGGCGAGCGCGCGCCCGGTGAGGCCTGTTGCGATACCGCTGTCCGAGCTGGCGGTCCAGGCCGAAGCGGCGTCGGCAAACCTGCACCAGATCGAGGCAGCGTTGGCGGGGGACGACACGATTTCCGGCATCACCGCGGAGCTGCCGGGGGTAACACGCGAGATCGACGCCCGCCAGCGCGAAAGCGCGCGCATCGTGGCGCAGCGCCCCTCCCTGGATCTGCTGCGCAGCCTGGAACAGGGCTGGCAAACGCTGAACGCAACGCTGGCAACGTGGATGCGGGAGCTCGACGAGGAAGGCGTCAGGCTGGACCGGGAGCTTACGCAACTTGCCCACGACGAGCAGGTCTGGCGCGAGACGCTCAAGGTCACCAGGCCCCCGGACGCGGCGCCGGAGCTCGCCACCCGGGTTGAGAAACTGCTCGCCGCCCTCACCGCCACGCGCGGCACCGTCGAGAAGAGAAAGGCAGAGGCCATTCGGCTGCAGAACCGCGTCACCGCGCAGGACTTCCGCGTGACCGACGCAGTCGAGAACATCCGGCGCGTGCGCGCGCGGATGCTGACCCGGCTTTTCACGAAGGACAGCCCGCCGGTGTGGAAGCTGGACCAGACGGACCGCGCAGGCGAGCAGCTCGCCCTCGACACCCAGGAGTCCCTGAGCGCGCAGTTGACAACTCTCAGGACCTACGTCGGGCGCCGCGGCAGCGCGTTCGCGCTGCATGGCGGCATCCTTGTGCTGGTGGCAGGCGCCATGTACTGGATGCGCCGCAGGGCCGCTGTGTGCGTCACGGGGAACGCGGGCCTGCAGCGCGCCGCGTCGGCGCTCTCTGTGCCCGTTGCGACCGCGCTGGTGCTGACTTTCATGATGAGCCGCTGGATGTACCCGCAAGCACCGCGCCTGCTGTGGGCGGCAGTCGGCGTGGCGGCCCTGGTTCCGACCGTCATCGTGCTAAGGCGCCTCGTGGCGCCGGCGCTGTTGCCGGTGCTGTATGCGCTGGTCGCGTTCTTCTTCGCGGACCAGGCGCGCGCCGTCACCGCTTCGTTGCCGCTCGTTCCGCGCTTCGTGTTCCTGGCGGAAATGGCGGCGGGTGCGTGCTTCTCCGTGTGGTTGCTGCTGCCCATTCGCAGCGGCGCTTCGGCACCGGTGAGTCCGCGGGTAAGTCCCGGGGCGCGCAAGGTCTTCAGCGCAGCGGCGGGCGTGGCGGGGCTGTCGTTCGCGGTTGCAGGTGCAGCGAACGCGCTGGGGTACGTTGCGTTCGGCCATCTACTGGGCAACGCCCTGCTGCGCACCGGCTACTTCGGAATCGTGCTGTACGCTCTGGTGGAGATCCTCAATGCGCTCGCGATGATCGCGTTGCACTCGCGGCCGCTCGGCCTGCTGCGCATGGTGCGGGAGCACCGCGATCTGCTCTGGCGCCGGATACGGCTGCTCCTCTACGGGATTGCCGCACTATGGTGGGTGCTCTTCGTGCTCGACCGCCTGCTGCTGCGCGAGAAGGTCATCGGCGGAATCGAGGACGTGCTGACGGCCGAGCTCGAGACCGGCTCGATCAGCATTTCAGCCGGCAACATTATCGTTTTCGGGCTCGTGGTATGGGCGTCTTTCCTCGTTTCGCGGTTCCTGCGTTTCATCCTCGACGAGGAAATCTATCCGCACGCCCATCTCCAGCGCGGCCTGCCCTACGCCATATCGAATACCCTCCACTACGCGATACTCGTCACGGGATTCCTGGTGGCGGTTGCGGCGATGGGTTTCGACATGACGAAGTTCACGATACTCGCCGGCGCCTTCACGGTGGGCGTCGGCTTCGGCCTGCAGAATATCTTCAACAACTTCGTGTCGGGCATCATCCTGCTCTTCGAGCGGCCGGTCCAGATCGGAGACACGATACAGCTCGACGACGCCACGACGGGCATCGTCGAGCACATCGGAATCCGCGCCAGCGTCTTGCGCAGTTCCAACGGCTCGGAGATCATCGTCCCCAACAGCAAGCTCATCTCGGAGCGCGTGACCAACTGGACGCTCTCCGACCGCCAGCGGACGGTGGAGGTCACGGTATCGGTCGCGCACGGCGCCAACCCGAAGCGAGTGATAGAAATAATGGAACGCGTTGCAGCCGCCCATCCGCTCGTGCTGAAGCAGCCGCCCCCCGCAGCGCTGCTCGTCAAGCCCGGCCCCGACTCGATGGGCTTCGAGTTGCGCGCGCGCACCGATGGCGTCGAGGAATGGATGAAGGTGCGCAGCGACCTCGCCGTGGCGATCACGGACGCGCTTACGGCGGAAAACATTACGATGAAATAGGACTGAAGGGCTCGCGCCGCCTTCAGTCCTTGAATGGATTGCCACTCCAGGGAGAAGCGCACACGCGCTGCTTCATCAGGCTA
>CAZQJF010000593.1:0-2826 GCA_964593735.1 uncultured Streptomycetaceae bacterium
ATCAGGTGCCGGGCAACCGGTGTTTGTGGGTTTTGATCGCTATTTATCCTGTCAATCCTGTCAATCCTGTCTCCCCTGGATCTTAAAGTAGTGCCATTGGTCCCAGATAGGGCGTTAGATGCGTTTTTCCAGGACGCTCACCACGACGCTTCACCTGGGACGCTTCACCGAACCGGCCTGGGCAGCCATTTCCAAGCCGCCGTCAGCAGTCCGAAGCCGGCCAGGGTGATGACGATGGATCCCGCATACATGCCCCTCAACCCGACGACGTCCGCGAGTGTGCCGGCTATCATCGCGCCGCCGCCCATGCCGATCTGAAACGACAGGCTGAAGGTCGCCATTCCCCGGCCGCGGGCGCGGGGATTGGCGAGGTCCATCGCGAGCGCCGTCGTCGTCGCGCCGATCATGGCCGTGCCCACGGCCACGAAAACACCGCCAACGAGAATGGCCGGCAGCCCCTCGGCAACGATGATGAAGAGCAGGCCGAGGAATTGCGCCCCCAGCCCGGCGGCTATCGCGGGGCCTCGTCCCATCGCGTCCGATTTCTTGCCCAGCACCGGTCTCACGATGATGCCCGTTATGCCGGCAAGCACGTAGAACAACCCGATGTTTCCGATATCCAGCGAGCGGGCGTAGAGCGGCAGGAATGCCATGACCGACGGCATGACGAGCGTCGAGCACAGATTCAATCCAGTCGCGAGCAGCACGCCGCGGTCTATCAGTCCGCTCGATCCGTCCTCTGCGGTTGCTTGCGCGTCGGCCTTCGCTTCGACCTTCTCTCTCGCCAGGTTCACCGCGACCGGCAATCCCAGCAGCGCCAGCATCGCGGAGAGCAGAAATACGGCCTGGAATCCGCCGCGCCCGTCTATCATCCAGAGCGCGAGCGCCGGAAACACTATGGTCGCGGTCGCCATCACGCTGGTGTAGTAGCCGGCCGCCTCTCCTCTGCGTTCCGGCGGCGCGGCAGTCGCGAGCCTGGTATATCCGCCGGTGTTGAGTCCCGCCCACCCGAGGCCGCGCACGATGCCCCCGACAAAAACCATCGCAAGAAAAGGAACGAGGAAGAGCAGGGTGCCGCTTGCGAGCAGGATCAGGCCGACCGCTATCACGCCCGCCGCGTTCCACCTGTCCGCCAGGCGGCCCACCAGCGGCCGCACGGTGAAGCTGGGGACCGAAAATGCGAGCAGCGCCAGGCCGGCCACGAATGCCGATCCACCCAGGTCCTGGACGTAGAGCGGTATGAGCGGCGTCATCACCCACTGGTTCGCATACCCCAGGAAGAGCGCGAGGCACAGCAGGACGAACGGCCGCGTGAACAACGACGGCCGTGCGCCGCCGTTCTTCACGGATGGTCCCAGGAGTGTGCCGGACCTGGTTCCGACACACTCCTTACGCAAAACCCCCCGCAGGCAAAACGGCACGAATTGGATACGAAAAACATGAATTCAGTCGTCGCTTCCGCCGACGAACGCTCCCGGTGCGATGACAGGCGATTGTATCTCAGGCAAACTCGCTGATATGACTACCCTCTCCGGAACTGCTCCGCTCCATGGCGGATTCCCCCGCGCCGTCAGCCTGCTGCTGAACATCGGCCACGGCATAGACCACATGTTCCTGCTGATCTTCGCCACCGCAGTCGCGACGATCGCCCTCGAGTTCGGCTACGCCAACTGGGAGGATTTGATGCCCTACAGCGTCGGCGCGTTCGCGCTGTTCGGCATCGGCGCGCTGCCCGCCGGGCGCCTCGGCGATCTGTGGGGCCGCCGCGTGATGATGATCATCTTTTTCTTCGGCATGGGCGCCGCCGCGCTGCTGACCGCAATCACGCAGAACGCGTGGCAGCTGGCGGGCGCGCTCGCGCTGATCGGCGCCTTCGCGGCGATCTATCACCCGGTGGGCATCCCGATGCTCGTGCAGAACGCGCCGAATCCCGGCGCCGTGATCGGCCTGAACGGACTCGCGGGCAACCTGGGCATCGCCGTCGCCGCGCTGGTGACGGGTTTTCTCGTCAAGTGGCTCGGCTGGCGGGCCGCGTTTGCCGTCCCGGGCGTGCTGGCGATCGTGTGCGGCATCGTCTTTGCAATCGCGTGCCCGAAGGAATCCGAAGCGCCGTCCCGGCGCCAGGGCGGCAAAGCCAGGGTGGTTCTGTCGCCAGCCATGCTGGTGCGCACGTTCGCCGTCATGACGGCGGCGGCGGTTGCGAGCAGCCTGCTGTTCAACTTCACCACGAACGGCAACACGCAGCTCCTGTCCGAAGCGTTTCGAGGCGTCCTTGAAGATCCGGCCGTCCTGGGCGTGTTGCTGGCGGTGATCTACACGATCGCTTCGTTCGCGCAGATCGTGGTCGGCAATCTGATCGACCGCATGCCGTTCAAGCCGCTCCAGCTCTGGATGTCGGTCGCGCAGGTGCCGCTGCTGATCATCGCCGCCTACACTGAAGCGTGGTGGCTGTTCGGTGCGCTGCTGGCCGTCATGGTGTTCGTCTTCGGCTCGATCCCCTTCACCGATGCCATGATCGTCCGCTACGTCGACGACCGGCTGCGCTCCCGGGTGGCCGGGATGCGCCTGACGGTGGCGTTCGGCATCAGCTCGCTCGCGGTATGGCTGCTCGGCCCGATGGTGAAGGGAATGGGATTTTCCGCCTTGCTGTTGATCATGGCGGGCATCGCCGCACTCAAGGCCGCGATCGTGCTGCTGCTGCCGGATGAGTCGGCGGCGGAGGCAGCGGTACGCGCTTAGAGTGCATAACAAAATGAGTTTGTAGTGCGCAGCTACTTTCCCTCACCCTCATTCCCTCTCCCGGAGGGAGAGGGAAGGCAAGCCCTT
>CAZQJF010000594.1:0-2826 GCA_964593735.1 uncultured Streptomycetaceae bacterium
CGCGGCATCGCGGCGACGGTCGTCAACGGCGAGGTCCTGCTCCGCGACGGCAGGCACACGGGCGCGCTGCCCGGGCAACTGCTGCGCGGTCCGCTCGGACGGAGGGGCTGAAGCTGCGGCCACGCACAGACAGGATTGACAGGATGTACAGGATGAAAGCGTCTTTGGGCCTTTCAGGGCTTATCCCGTAAATCCTGTTCATCCTGTCGGTTTTCCGTTTCTTGAGATGGGATCGAATAACACATGCTGACAGGTACGGTTCAATGGACGGCACAGGAACGCGTGATACACGGCACGCCGGCTGCGGAAGCCGTCCGTGCGGAGATCGAACGCATCGGCGCAAAGCGCCTACTGCTGCTCACCACGCGATCCCTCACGAACGGCCGCCTGATCCGGGACGTGACCTCGGCGCTGGGCGATCGCTGCGTGGGCAAGTTCGCCGCGATAGGCGCCCACTCGCCGCGCGAAGCCGTGATCGCCGGTGCGGCGCTCGCGCGTGAGGTCGAGGCGGACCATCTGCTCGCCGTCGGCGGCGGCTCGGTGATCGATGCGACCAAGACCATGCTGCTCGCGTTGTGGCGCAACGTGCGCGACGTCGACGCGCTGTCGACGCTGGCGCTGAAGCGCGGCACGCCCCCCCCGGCGCGACTCGACTCCGACCGGATGCGCATGACCGCGGTGCCGACGACGCTGTCCGCCGCCGAGTTTACGAGCGGCGCCGGGGTTACCGATGTCCAGCGCAAGGTCAAGCTGCATTTTGGCCATCCCCGGATGGCGCCCGTCGCCGTGATACTCGATCCGGCGGCGACGCTCGAAACGCCGATGGAGCTGATGCTGTCGACCGGCATGCGCGCGATGGATCACGCGGTCGAGCGCTGGTGCTCGATCCGCCCGCACCCGCTCGGCGACGGCCTGGCGCTGCAGGCCATGGGGATGCTCGCCGCCAACCTGCCGGCGATCAAGGCGCGGCCCGACGACCTGGAGCCGCGCCTCGAATGCCAGCTTGCGGCGTGGCTCACGCAGGTGTCCGCCATACCCGGGGTGCCGAACGGCGCGAGCCACGGCATCGGTTACATACTCGGCGGCTACGCGGGCGTCCCGCATGGCATCACCTCCTGCATCTCACTCGCCGCCACGCTCGAATGGAACGAGCCCGTCAACGCCGAGCGCCAGCGGGCGGTGGCCGAGAAGCTCGGCCGCCCCGGTGTGCGGCCGTGCGACGCGATGCGGGATTTCGTGAGGTCGCTGGGTCTGCCCAGCCGGCTCGGCGACGTCGGCATCGGTGCAGACAGGCTCCCTGAGCTTGCACAGCAGTACGACGGCACCGGTCCGATCTCGACCAATCCGCGGCCGGTGCGGAGCGCGGACGATCTCGTGGAAATACTCAACCTCGCGCTCTGAGCGCCTTACTCTGGCTCGGGTCTGCGCAACAGGGACCGGCTGAACAAGCCATGGGAAAGGATCAGGTGGCGCAAGGGGCCGCAGAACGGCATTTTTTCCTGTTGATCGCGGTGGTGGGCGGACTCGCCATTCTGAGCTCCACCATGTCGAAAACTCCAGTGCTGCCGCTGTTTGCCGCGGACCTGGGCGCCACTCCCGTCGAGATTGGCTGGATAGTCATCGCATCGACCATACCGGGAATTCTGATCAGCTTTCCCGCAGGCGCGATCGCCGACGCCTTCGGCAAGCGCCGCGTGATCATCGCCTCCCTGGTCGTGTTCGCCAGCGCTCCATTCCTGTACTTGCTCGTGTCCGAGACCTGGCAACTCATGGCCGCGCGCTTCTATCATGGGTTCGCGACAGCCATTTTCGGCACTGTCGCAAGCGCCGCGCTCGCAGAGCGATTCCCGCAGCGCCGGGCGGCAACGTTATCCGCTTATTCCTCGGTGACTATCGTCGGTCGTTCTGTTGCACCGTTTCTCGGAGGCTTCCTCATATCGGTCGCAAGTTTCCATTCAGTCTTCGTTGCTTGCGCGATCAGCGGGGTGATGGCGTTTCTCGTCGGCCTGATGTTGCCTCTCGAGACACGAGTTTCTTACGACAAGAAACCTGGCTTTCCGCAGTTTTTCGGTGCGTTGCGCGTCGTGTTGCGAAGTCGCGCCATCCTCTTGACCAGCGTCGTGGAAGCAGCACAGTTCCTGGTCTTTGGCGCGGTCGAGGCATTTCTGGCTCTGTACGCTGCTTCGATCGGCATACCCGCCTGGCAGATCGGCATCATACTTGGGGCACAATTGATCAGTGTCGTGGTGATCAAACCACTGATGGGAACACTTTCGGATCGCCGGGGGCGACGGGCGATCATCCTGCCGGGGCTGTTGCTCGGAGTCGTCAGCGTCGGGCTGCTCCCGCTGGGGCGGGATGTTTTCGTGCTCTCCCTTCTCAGCGTGCTCTACGGCATCGGCTTCGCCACTGTCACATCCTCCACTTCGGCCCTTGTGGCGGACTTGACACAGAATGGGCAATACGGTGCATCGATAGGCGTGCTGCGGACGATCATGGACGTTGGACAGACCATAGGTCCTGTGATGACAGGGGTTCTGATCGGGGTGTGGAGCTATGGGGTAGCTTTTCCTGCATTGGCGGCAATTCTCGCATTGAGTGCACTGGTATTCGCATTTGCGCCGCAGCTGGGAGCAAGGAATTCGGAAAGCGCTACACGCTCCTGAACACGGCCAGGCACTTCGGAGCGTTGAAGGTCCAGGTCTCCACCCAGTCCAGGATGTCCGCCTTGTAGTTCAATTCGGCCATGGCGCCGGCGAGGCAGGTCCAGTTGAGCACTTCCTGCTGCCCGGCCGCCTCCATCTGCGCGAGCGGCGTATCGCGCCA
>CAZQJF010000595.1:0-2823 GCA_964593735.1 uncultured Streptomycetaceae bacterium
GCTCGCCGATGCCGCTGCGCGGGCCCGAAGCGAGCCAGCGGATGTCGTTGGCGATCTTCATGAGCGAAGCGGCCAGCGTCTTCAACACGCCATGCGCGTGCACCACCGCGTCGCACGACGCCAGCGCCTCGAACTTGTTGGGCGCAGTCACAAACGGGAGCCCGGTGAGCCGCGCTATCTCCTGCGCCACCTTCACCGCGAACTGCGGGTGGGCGTTCAACCCGGTGCCGACGGCGGTGCCGCCCAGCGCCAGCTCGCACAGATGGGGCAGCGCCGCGTCCACGTGCGCGAAACCGTGGTCGAGCTGGGACACGTAGCCGGAGAACTCCTGGCCCAACGTGAGCGGCGTCGCGTCTTGCAGGTGCGTGCGCCCGATCTTGACGATCCTCGCGAACCTTCTCGCTTTCCTGTCGAGCGTGTCGCGCAGCTTTCCGAGCGCCGGTTTCAGCTCCCGCTCGAGCGCAATCACCGCCGCGACGTGCATCGCCGTCGGGAAGGTGTCGTTGGAGGACTGACCCTGGTTGACGTCGTCGTTGGGGTGCACCAGCCGCCGCTCGCCGCGCTCGCCGCCGAGGATCTCCGAAGCGCGGTTGGCCAGCACCTCGTTCACGTTCATGTTGGTCTGGGTGCCGGAGCCGGTCTGCCACACCACGAGCGGGAAATGCGCGTCGAGCCTGCCCGCGAGCGCCTCGTCCGCCGCCTTGATGATCGCCCGGCCCTTCCCCGGGTCGAGGAGGCCGAGCGCGACGTTGACCGCCGCCGCCGCTTTCTTCACGAGGACTTGCGCGCGCACCACCTCGAGCGGCATCTCTTCGCCGGGAAAGTGGAAGTGATGCAGGCTGCGCTGGGTCTGCGCGCCCCACAGCCTGTCGCCGGGCACTTCGACCTTGCCCATGGTGTCGCGCTCGATGCGCGTTCGGCGCTTCATTTCGCGCCTCCCGGAAAAGCGTGATCCGTGATCCGTGATCCGTGATCCGTCCGTGGAAAGGCGTGATCCGTGAATCGTGATCCGTGATCCGAGGAATCAGTGGCCCAAGCGAGCAAGTAGACCCGCGATCGCTGGATCAGGAAACACGAGTCTCGCAGGGTGCTCTTTACTGACACGGATCACGGCTCACGAGTCACGGCTCACGCCTTTACTTGAACTTCAGCGCGGTGCGCGCCCGCATCCACCACCGTGAGCGCCGTCATGTTGACGATGCGGCGCACGGTCGACGAAGGCGTGATGATATGCACGGCCCGGGCGACGCCGAGCAGGATGGAGCCCACCGTGATGCCGTCGCCGGCGGCGGTCTTCAGCAGGTTGAACGCGATATTGGCGGCGTCCAGCGTGGGCATCACCAGCAGGTTCGCCTCTCCGCGCAGCCGGGAATTGGGAAACGTCTGCTTGCGTATCTCCTCGGAGATCGCGGCGTCCCCGTGCATTTCGCCGTCGACCTCGAGTCCCGGCGCCAGCGTTTCGAGCAGCTTCAGCGCCTTGCGCATCTTGACCGCGGTCGGCGTGTCCGCGGCCCCGAAATTGGAGTGCGACAGCAGGGCGACCCTGGGCACGATGCCGAAGCGGCGAATTTCCTCCGCCGCCAGGATGGTCATCTCCGCGACCTGTTCGGCGGTGGGATCGTAATTGACGTAGGTATCGCAGATGAAAACCGTGCGCTTCGGCAGCAGCAGCATGTTCATCGCCGCATAGTTCCTGACGCCCGGCCGCAGCCCGATGGCGTGGTCGATGAAGCGCAGGTGGCTTTCGTAGCGCCCGACGACGCCGCACAGCATGGCGTCGGCGTCGCCCATGTGCACGAGCATCGCGCCGATCAACGTGTAGCGCCGCCGCATCTCGAGCCGCGCTATCTGCAAGGTCACGCCCTTGCGCTCGGCGAGGCGATGGTAGGCCGCCGAGTAGTCCTGGTAGCGCGGATCGCTGTTGGGATCGACGAGGTCGAAGTGCCGATCCCGCTTCAATCTCAGCCCGAGCCGATCGATGCGCGATTCAATGACCGCCGGCCGGCCGATCAGCGTGGGACGGGCGATGCCCTCGTCCACCGCCACCTGCGCCGCCCGCAGCACCCGCTCGTCCTCCCCTTCCGCGTACACCACGCGCTTCGGCGCTGCCTTCGCCGCCTCGAACACCGGCTTCATGATGAGGCCGGACTGGTAGACGAACTCGTCCAGCCGCGCGCGATACGCGTCGAAATCGGCGATCGGGCGCGTCGCGACGCCGCTATCCATGGCCGCCTGCGCCACCGCCGGGGCGATCTTCGCGATGAGTCGCGGGTCGAACGGCCGCGGGATCAGGTACTCGGGTCCGAAACTCAAGGACTGTCCGCCGTAAGCCATCGCGACGATGTCCGACTGCTCCGCCTGCGCGAGCTCCGCGATGGCCTTGACCGTCGCGAGTTCCATCTCGCGCGTGATCGCGGTGGCGCCGACATCGAGCGCGCCACGGAAGATGAACGGGAAGCACAGCACGTTGTTGACCTGGTTCGGATAGTCCGAGCGGCCCGTGGCAATCACCGCGTCCGGCTTCACCGCCTTCACCGCCTCGGGCCGGATCTCCGGCTCGGGATTGGCGAGCGCGAGTATCAACGGGCGCACCGCCATGCGCTTCGCCATTTCGGCCTTCAGCACGCCCCCGGCGGAAAGTCCGAGAAAGATGTCGGCGCCCTCGATCACCTCGCCCAGGCTGCGCGCCGGCGTATCCACCGCGAAACGCTCCTTTTCCGGGTCCATCTCCTCCTTGCGGCCCTTGTAGACGACACCCTTGATGTCGGTCAGCACGATGTTTTCCCGCCGCAGGCCCATGTCCACGAGCAGCTTCACGCAGGC
>CAZQJF010000596.1:0-1283 GCA_964593735.1 uncultured Streptomycetaceae bacterium
CGCAGCCGCCTCTGAAGACTACCGCGTTCCACCCCCGCACCGCCGCCTTGTGCATGAGTCAGGCCTGGCGGCGCTGGGCGGGCTGCGTCGTTGCCGGCTCCTACGAGCTTTCCCACGAGCGCGAGTACCACGCCATCAGGAGCGCGGCGGCGCTGCTCGATGTCTCGCCGCTGTACAAGTACGTGGTGCAGGGCAAGGATGCCGCGCGCCTGCTCGATCGCGTAGTGACGCGCGACGTCGCCGGGACGAGGGTGGGGCAGGTGCTCTACACGTCCTGGTGCGACTCTGCCGGGAAAGTGATCGACGACGGCACGATCGCGCGCCTGGAAGAAAACGTATTTCGCATGACGTCGGCCGAGCCGAACCTGCGCTGGCTCGAGGCCAATGCAGTCGGCCTGGACGTTGCAGTCGAGGACGTATCGGAGGCTACGGCGGCCCTCGCACTGCAGGGCCCCGCGTCGCTCGAGATTCTTCGGCAGCTCGTGGATGCGGATCTGACCCAATTGAAGTACTTCAGGATTACCGCGGCGAAGCTGCGCGAAATCCGTGTGACGATCTCCCGCACCGGCTACACCGGCGACCTTGGCTACGAGATCTGGCTGGACGCGGCGCAAGCGCTGCCCTTGTGGGATGCGTTGATCGAAGCCGGCACGCCCTACGGCATCACGCCCACGGGGATACTCGCGCTCGACGTGGCGCGTATCGAGGCCGGGCTGATGCTCATGGATGTCGACTACGTATCCGCGGCCAAGGCGCTCGCTGCGAGTCAGACCTCGTCGCCGTTCGAGCTGGATCTTGGCTGGACGGTGAACCTCCAAAAGGAACACTTCGTCGGCAAGCCGGCGCTTGCCAGGGAGGCGCGCGAGGGGCCGCAATGGCAGTTCGTCGGCGTGGAAGTGGAATGGGACGCACTGGAGCGGCTGTACGCCGAGGCGGGCCTCGCCCCCAGCCTGCCGGCCACCGCCTGGCGCGCGAGCGTGCCGATATACGCTGGCGGCGAACAGGCGGGATATGCGACGAGCGGCGCCTGGTCGCCGCTCCTCAAGCAGTACATCGCTCTCGCGCACGTGCAATCGCGCTGGGCCGCTCCCGGCACGGCGGTGGAGCTGGAAGTGACCGTCGAGCACCGCCGCAGGCGCGCCGCCGCGCGGGTGGTGAAGAAGCCCTTCTTCGATCCGGAGCGCAAGCGGGCGTGACGGGATGTCCCGAGTTGACCGCGGGACCGTTGCGGCAATAGAATGCAATCAGACCAGAATTCTGGTCAACGCATCTGGTCCACGCAT
>CAZQJF010000596.1:1383-2822 GCA_964593735.1 uncultured Streptomycetaceae bacterium
ATTCATGTCAACATGAAACCTTACCCGACTGGACTCCCGTCATGTCAAAAACTCTCCCCATCTCCGAGGTGAAAGCACGGCTGCCGGAGCTGGTCACCGGCGTCGCGGAACGCGAAGAAGAGATCGTCGTGACCCGCAACGGCCGCCCGGCGGCCGTGCTGGTGAGCTACGCGGAGTACGAGCGACTCAAGGAAACCCTCCACGTCCTGAGCGATCGGCCGCTGATGAAACAGATACGCGCAAGCGAGCGATATTTCGCCAGAGGGGGCAAGGGGCTCTCTTTTGAGGCGGTGTTCGGGGAGCCGCTGCGGGCAGCAGTCAAGCGTTCGCGCGTGTGAGCTTGCTGAAGCTCGTCATCTCTCCCGCAGCCGCCGGAATCATCCGCCACCTTCCACCGAGCATCAAGCGCGGGGTCAAGCAGGCGATACGGGCGATCGCGGCCGATCCGGACTGCGGCGAGCCGTTGCAACGCGAGCTTGCCGCCTACCGCAAATTCAAAGTGCGGCGCTTTCGCATCATCTACGCAATCAACCGCCGGCAGCGAACCGTCAGAATCGTCGCCGTAGGATCGCGACAGACAATATACGAGGATCTAGCCGAGCGCCTCAAGGGTGAGGGATCGAGCGATGTCACAAAGTTACGTAAAGCTCGATAATGGCGACGCGCAACGACGCAATCATCATCGGCGGCGGCCACAACGGCCTCGTGTGCGCCGCCTATCTCGCCCGCGCGGGCAAGCGCGTCCTGGTACTCGAGCAGCGCGAGCGCGTCGGCGGCGCGGCGGTGACCGAGGAGGTGTTCCCCGGGTTCAAGTTCTCGGTGTACTCCTACGTGGTGAGCCTGCTGCGCCCCGAGATCATTCGCGACCTCGACCTGCCGCGGCACGGTCTGCACATACTTCCGCTGGAGAGCACGTTGACGCCGCTGCTTGAAGGTGGAAAGGCGGGCAATTACCTCGCGCAGTGGAACGACCACGACCAGAACCGCCGCGAGCTGGCGCGCCACTCGCTGCGCGACGCCGAAGCCTACGAGGAGTTCGGGCGGCTCATGTACCAGATGGCGCGCGCCGTGAAGCCGATACTCGGCATGGTCCCGCCCGACCCGGCGTCGTTGAAGCCGCGCGATCTTGCCGGCCTGCTGCGCCTCGGTTCGCACTTTCGCGCCCTCGGCGCCCGGCAGTTCAACGCGCTCTCGAAGCTCATGACCATGAGCGCGGCGGACTACCTCGACGAATGGTTCGAGACCGAAGCGCTCAAGGCGACGAAGGCCGCCAGCGGCATTGTCGGCACGCTGCTCGGCCCGCGCTCGCCCGGGACGGCCTACGTGCTGCTGCACCACTACATGGGCGAGATCGACGGCGTGTTCCGCGCGTGGGGGTTCGCCCGGGGCGGCAACGGGTCCGTGAGCGACGCAATCGCCGGCGCCGCGCGGGCGGCCGG
>CAZQJF010000597.1:0-2808 GCA_964593735.1 uncultured Streptomycetaceae bacterium
TCGTGCTGGAAGCGCAGAACAAGGAGGGCGAGGCGGCGAAGTTCCGGCGGCGGGTGGAAGCATTCAGGAATAACTGAACCGCCAAGACGCCAAGACCGCCAAGACCGCCAGGGCAGTATATTTACCGCAGAGGCGCGGAGGAAGAAGGAGAAGGACAGATACTGGAATCTTTTCTCGGCGGATTAACGTTGTGCCGCGCGGAACGCGCCGGTCGCGAACCGGCGGTCAGATTCCGATAATTTCGTTAAGGCCCTCGACCACCTGCGCAATCTCCTCGGGCGAGGCGCGGCCGAGTCTTGCGCCGATGCGGTCGGCCGAAAGCGTGCGGACCTGGCTGATCTTGACCCATGAACGCTTCGGCAGCTTTGGCGTCTGAAGCTCAAGTGTCAGCGGGAAACCCGCTCGTTGAGGCTGGCTCGTCAACGCCGCCGCAATGACGGTACCCGAACGCTCGTTAAACACGTCGTGACTGAGGACCAGCACCGGGCGCAGGCCCGCCTGTTCTCGACCACGGGCCGGGTTCAGGTCGGCCCACCGAATCTCGCCCCTCAATATTCGGGCCAAGCGTCCAACTCCTGCCCCAGGCCTTCTTCAGCGAGCGCTTTTTCAAATGCGGGATCGAGCTTCGCGCATTCAGACGCCAGACGTCCGCGCTCCATCCGCGCGAGTTTCTCGGCCACCGCCAACTGGATCGCGCGACTGCGGTTGGGAAAAACCTTCTTCGCAACCAGGCCGTCGACGCGCTCCAGCGTTCCGCTGTCGATAGTGATGGCAACTTTGACGCTGCTCATGGCGCCGCCTCCTAGGTATGACAATTTATCATACCTGAATCGGTGCGCGCAACCGCGCGGTTAGATTCGCCCGATTTCACGACTGCCTCACTTGAGTCGCCTGCTTGCGAGAACGGCATCAACGCATTCAGCACAAAGTGTACCGCGCCCTTCCAGAACTGTGGCGTTCTGAGCGAGAGTTGCCTTGCCACAAAGGGAACACAGGCGAGCCTGCATTTCAATCACTAAGTTGCCGGACGAGGCGGCACGAGCTTGAACAATTCCTCCGTGCCTCTGTGGTTCGATTGTTGTTTTCTTGGCGGTCTTGGCGGTTAATTGCCCTACTCCGTCGCGCGCGCCGAGAACTCGCTGAACTCCCCGCTGCCGTCGCTCACCTTCAGATCGGTCACCAGCGCGGATGCGGGCCCCAGCCGGGCCCAGGCGATCATCGCGTCCACAGCTTCAGGCGTTCCTTCGACCATCGCCTCGACGGTGCCGTCATGGCGGTTGCGCACCCAGCCGGTTATGCCGAGCGCGCGCGCTTTGCGCTCCATGTGGTAGCGGAATCCGACGCCCTGCACGCGCCCGGCGATCCTGAGGTGCTTGACGGTTGCCACGCGGTCAAGGATACGACATCCAGAACCTGTCTCAAGAATCCTGATTGACGCGCAAGTCAAGGTCAACAACTGACAGGATTAACGGGATGTACAGGATTACTTCCAGATTCCATCCTGTCAATCCTGTTCATCCTGTCTATTGCCGTTCTTGAGGTGGCTTCCAATCACCGATGGCGCGGCGCGCCGGGCGGGCATTGCCCGCGCGGAGGGCTGCAGCTAACATCGCTGACGTAGTCGGTTTTACGCCGGAAGAAAGGTTCACATGTTGTCGAGACGGGCGTATGCGATGCTGTGGTGGGCGGTGCTGGGCGCGGCAGGCGCGTATCCACAGGGCGCGGCGGCCGCGTATCCCGAGCGGCCCATCCGCCTCGTCGTGCCGTTCGCGCCGGGCGGCAACATCGATCTCAACGCACGCACGGTGGCGCCGGGCCTCTCCGCCGAACTGGGGCAATCCATTGTCGTCGAGAATCGCGCCGGGGCGGGCGGCCGCGTCGGCACGGAATACGTCGCGAAATCACCCCCGGACGGTTACACGCTGCTCCTGGGGGCAAGCGGCTCGCTGACGGTCAATCCTGCCTTCAGCACCAGCGTCGGCTACGATCCGGTGCGCGATTTCGCCGCGACGTCCACGATATCGTTCGTGCCCATCGCGCTGGTCGTGCACCCGTCACTGCCGGCGCGGACGGCAAAGGAATTCATCGCGCTCGCAAGAGCGAAGCCGGGGCAGATCCTCATGGCCTCCGCGGGCACCGGCAGCAACACGCATCTCACGGGCGAATTGTTCCAGGTAGTGGCCGGCGTGAAATTCACCCACGTCCCGTACAAGGGCGGGGGCCCGGCGCTGATCGAGGTCATCGCGGGACAGACACAGCTGATGTTCGACCAGGTGACGACCTCGACTCCGCACGTGAAAGCCGGCAAGTTGCGGGCGATCGCAGTGGCATACTCAAAACGCTCGCCGGTGCTCCCGGAGGTGCCCACCATGGCGGAATCCGGCGTGCACAACTTCGAGGCCGTGACCTTTACCGGCCTCTTCCTGCCTTCCGCGGCGCCGAAGGACATCGTCAGCCGGGTCCATGCCGCGCTGCTCAAGGTGCTCGATCTCCCGGCGACGCGCGATACCTTCACCCGCCTCGGAGCGGAGGTGATCAAGAGCACACCCGAGGAGCTGGCGAAACGCGTGCGGGACGACCTCGCAAAGTGGAAGAGGGTGCAGCAACAGACGGGCATCAGGATCGACTGACTCTTGGACCCTGTTCTCAAAAGGCTATGAGCCACAGATAAACACAGATGAACACAGATAGAGCAATTCCACGCAGGGCCCGGCTCCTGAACAGCATCCGTGTTTATCTGTGTGTATCTGTGGCTAAATACTGCTTCTCGATTTTGAGATAGGTTTCGGACTCTAGAGAAGGACATCG
>CAZQJF010000598.1:0-2802 GCA_964593735.1 uncultured Streptomycetaceae bacterium
CAACCTGATCCGCGAGAACAAGATCGCGCAGATGTATTCCGCGATCCAGACCGGCCAGCAGTACGGCATGCAGACCCTGGACCAGAACCTGCAGGATCTGGTCAAGCGCAACGTGGTTTCGGTGGACGAGGCGCGCTCCAAAGCCGCCAACAAGGACAACTTCAAGTAAGACCAGCGGCCGGTGACCGGGGAGGGGCGTGTGATGCGCCGACCGGATGTGCTGGCTGCCGTTTATTTTCTTTGACGGAGTGTATTCATGGAACGCGACCAGGCAGTCAAGTTCATGCACGATCTGTTGAAGGCCATGGTGTCCAAGAAGGCTTCCGACCTGTTCATCACGGCCGGGTTTCCGCCCGCGATCAAGCTCGACGGCAAGATGACGCCGGTGGCGAACCAGCCGCTCACGCCGCAGCACACCGCCGAGCTCACGCGCTCGATCATGAACGACAAGCAGGCCGCGGAATTCGAAGCGACGAGGGAGTGCAATTTCGCGATCAATCCGGGCGGCATCGGCCGGTTTCGCGTGAGCGCATTCGTGCAGCAGGGCCGCATTGGCATGGTGCTGCGCACGATTACCACGACGATTCCGAAGTTCGAGGAACTGAACCTGCCGGTGGTGCTGAAAGACGTCGTGATGTCCAAGCGGGGGCTGGTCATCATGGTGGGCGGCACGGGATCGGGGAAATCCACGTCGCTGGCCGCGATGATCGGCTATCGCAATGAAAACAGCTACGGCCACATCATCACGATCGAGGATCCGGTGGAGTACACCCACGATCACAAGAACTGCGTGATCACCCAGCGCGAGGTCGGGGTCGACACGGATACGTGGCACGCCGCGCTGAAGAACACGCTGCGCCAGGCGCCTGATGTGATCCTGATCGGCGAGATCCGGGACCGCGAGACGATGGATTACGCGATCGCGTTCGCGGAGACCGGCCACCTGTGCATGGCGACGCTGCACGCGAACAGCGCCAACCAGGCGCTCGACCGCATCATCAACTTCTTCCCCGAGGAACGCCGCCACCAGCTGCTGATGGACCTTTCGCTCAATATCCGCGCGCTGGTCTCGCAGCGGCTGATTCCGAAGAAAGACGGGAAGGGCAGAGCGTGCGCTGTGGAGGTCATGCTCAACTCGCCGCTGATCTCGGACCTGATCTTCAAGGGCGAGGTGCACGAGATCAAGCAGATCATGGCGAAATCTCGCGAGCTCGGGATGCAGACGTTTGACCAGCACCTGTTCGAGCTCTACGAGACCGGCCAGATCAGCTACGAGGACGCGCTGCGCAACGCCGATTCGGTCAACGAATTGCGTCTCATGATCAAGCTCCAGGGCAAGGAAGCCAAGGACAAGGACGTGATGACGGGCATCGAGCATCTCAACATCGTCTGACACCGGACGCTGCGCGCCGGGTCAGATGCGCCGGTTCGAACGAACAGCGCCGCCTTTCTTGGTGCCTGCCGCAAGAAATTTGCCGGATCGCGTCGGCGGCGCTTAGGGCGCGCCGCAGCGCGCAACCAATCCGTTATTGAACCAACGCCGGTTACGATGGCTGGCGTCCTGTGATCGTTCCCTTCGACCTTGACACATATACGTACGCGGCGGTCGTAGTTGCCGCCGCGTACGTGGTGTTCGGCATCACGGCGTTCGGCGCAGCGCTCTTTACGGTGCCCATCCTGTCGCACATGCTGCCGCTCGACTTCGTGCTGCCGTTGTGCGTGCTGCTCGATGTCGCGGCGTCGCTGGCGCTCGGCGTGCGCATCTCGCGCGAGGCGGACAAGACCGAGCTCAAGTGGATGGTGCCGACTTGCCTGGTCGGCGCCATCCTGGGCGTCACGCTGCTGGTGAACCTGCCGCGCCAGGCGACGCTCATTGCGATGGGCGCGTTCCTGATCGCCTACGGCGCGTGGTCGCTCCGGCAAGGGGCGGCGGGCGGCAGGATCGGGCAGGGCTGGGCCCCCGTCGCCGGATTTACCGGCGGCGTGTTCGGGACGCTGTTCGGGATAGGGGCGCCGCCCTACGCGATCTACCTGTCCCGCCGCACGACCGACCTGCTCGTGTACCGCGCGACGCTCTCCAACATGGTGCTCTTCTCGGTGTCCATCCGCGCGCTCGTGTTCACCGCGACCGGACTCATGCTCGCGGACCGGCTGATCGGATTCGCAATGCTGGTGCCGTTCGCGCTCGCCGGCCTGTGGCTCGGCAACCGCATCCAAGGGCGTTTCTCGCGCGCCACCGTGCTGCGGTTCGTGGCCGTGATCCTGCTGCTGATCGGCGCGTCGCTCGTTGCGCGTGCGGTATCGTAAGCACATCTGACCGCCAGGACGCCAAGCCTGTCCTGAGCTCCGTCGAAGGGGCCGCGAAGCGGTTCAGTTTCATTTTCACCACAGAGGCACGGAGGACCAAAGAGGGAAAGCAACTATCTGTAATCTTTCTATCTTCTTTCTCCGCGTCTCTGTGGTTGAATTCCTCAGGTTCCCTGCCGGGCCTGGCTGCCGGGCGGCTTCGGCGGATAGCGCAGCGGTGTGGTGACCGCGGAAGCGTCCATCTTGCCGAGCTTCACCAGCCTCGCCTCGATCGCCGCGCGGCTGCGGTTGTGAGCGCGCGCCAGCTCGTCGACCGAACGGCCGGCGTCGAACCCGCTAGCCAGCCGCTGCTCCTCTTCCGTGCTCCAGCGCGCACCGTAACCGCTTTGCGGCAATGCCGGTTTCTGCCCGGGCGCCGCCGCGGGCCCAGGCGCCGGCAAGTGAGCGCCGTCAACGGCGCGCATCGCATCGAACAGCGCGCGCACGGTATCGGGG
>CAZQJF010000599.1:0-2794 GCA_964593735.1 uncultured Streptomycetaceae bacterium
GTCCCAGTACGGCATGGAGATCGAGATGCCGTTCGACTTGGTGGCGGACGTGAGGTGCTTCCTGGGCCGTGTCATCGCGAGTTCATACGCGTACTTGAGGATGCGGTCCACGCCCAGGCGCGAAAACACGGCCTGCTGCGTTACGAACTCGCGCTCGGTGCCGGCGTACATGCGGCCGCCGACGGATGAGTACTCGCCCTCGCTGTTCTCGCGCACTACCCAGAAATCGATGTCCCCGACCTTGCGATTGGCGAGCGGGCACTTCATGCCCGGCATGAGGCGCACCGGGCGCAGGTTCACGTACTGGTCGTAGCCCCGCCGGAACGGGATCAGCAGTCCCCACAGCGAGATGTGATCGGGCACGGCGTCCGGCCATCCCGCGGCGCCGAAGTAAACCGCGTCGTGCTGCTGCAACCGGTCGAGCGCGTCCTCCGGCATCATGCGCCCGTGCTTCGCGTAGTAGTCGCAGCTCCAGTCGAATTCGTCGAACTTCCACTGGACGTCGAACTTGCGTCCGGCCGCTTCCAGAACGCGAAGGCCCTCGGGCATGACTTCCTTGCCGATGCCATCGCCCGGAATGACTGCGATCTGAAACCGTTTCATGGGATTCCCTGACGCGAGGACCGGGGAGGTGACGGAAAGCAAAAAGGGCAGCCCGGGCTGCCCTTGTCGCTGGTGTGAGTAAAGCTCAGGTCTCGGCGGTCTTCGGCTCGACCGGGGCGGGCTTGTTGCGCGCGTACTTCTGGCGGAACCGCTCGACGCGGCCGGCGGTATCCACGATCTTCTGCTTGCCGGTATAGAAGGGGTGGCACTGCGAGCACACTTCCACGTGCAAATCGTCGCGGCTCAGCGTGGAGCGGGTGTCCCACTTGTTGCCGCAGCTGCAGGTGACGGTAATCGTCCGGTATTCAGGATGTATCTTCGGTTTCATGTGGCCTCGATGCTCATCTTGCGGAACTGTGGCTTTCCAGTTCCGCACCATATTTCCCTCTCCCTTGGGGAGAGGGGTAGGGGTGAGGGTGGTTCCCTCATGGTTTCCGAGAGGCGCGAATTATCCACAATCCGGCCGCCGCTGGCAAGCACTGAACCCGCGGCAAGTGATGGGATGAGGTGACGAAGTGATGCACATCCCGCCGCGCGTAAAAACTACCGTCACTTCATCACTCCGTCACTTCGTCACGCGCTGCTTCAGCGCAGGAATGGCCGCTGACCCGGCGCCCAGTTCTCCAGCAGCGCGCAGCAGCCCGCGCTTTCCTTTCTGCCGGTGTCGGCATCCACGAGCGCAAACAGAGAGGATCCCGCAACAACGTTCAGCCTGACGAAGTAGACCCGGCCGGCCGCCGTCTCTATCGTAAGGCTGCCCTGGTCGGGTCCGACGCCGTGCAGCCGGTGCACGCCGGGGCGCAAGTCAACGCGAAAAAAGGCACCCGGCAGCGTCTGGCCGATGAGACGGCTGTTGATCCATAGCACCGTCTCCGTGCGTACGTGCTCGCCGCTCGGAAAATCAGGGCGATACACGTAGAGTGCGGCGGAGGCGGGATGTGCGATAAAGCGCTTGGCTTCGGTATCGCGCTCCGGCGAGGCCTGCGGTGTCGAGACGCAACCGGAAATAGCGGCCGCCGCCACCGCGCAAAGGCAGCCCATCAGGAAACTGCAGACGGCGCCCGACTTCACCGGATGGGTCCCTCCGCGCATCATGGCCTGGTTCAATGAAGGGGAATCAGCGTCCCGCGCATCGCCACGGCGCGACCGTGCTGCTCGTTTACGAGTTGCAGGCTGGACGAGGCAGAGCGCCATCCCGTTACCATTTGCCGCACGTAGTACACCCGGCCGGGCGCGGTATTCAGCGTGATCTGTCCGCTGTCGCCGGCCAGCCCCGCGATGCGATGCTTCCCCGGGTCCACTTCCCAGCGGAAGAAAGTGCCCGGATAGGTGGTCACGCCGCCGCTATCGTCCAGCACCAGCGGCGCCGGCAAGTCCCGCAGATCCGGATGGCTGCGCACCACGTAGATGACGGATTTGTCGGGCAGGTTCCGGAATTGCTTCGCCTGGATTTCCTGCGGGCTCGGGGGCAGTTGCGCGCAGCCGGCCAGGGCCAATGCTGCTGCTATCAGTAAGGCTCGCCACATAGCGATCTCCTCGGTGCAATGAACGCGATACAAGCTTGGACAACGGCCGGCCGCCGAGGGTTTTCCGCAGGCGGCGGAACATCGCCGGGGGGGCAGCTATCCGCAACCCGGTCGGCCCAGCCTTCTGGCCAGAAAAACCGGTGCTTTCAAGTTGGCGGGGGCCGGTAACGGACTCAATCGTCTGGGTTCCCGCCTGCGCGGGAATGACGACTCCCTGGTTATCCAGAACTTCCCTAAGCGGGGTTGGGATACGGGGGGAGTTAAGACTTCTTCGTTCCAGAGCCTGCTGTCGAAGTACGGTGCTGTCGATCCGTTAACCTCTTCTCATGGAATCGAAGGAGTAGGACGTCGAGGGGCGGAAGAGGGGCCTCACTCTTGGTGGGGATCTGACCCCCGGCGGCGGCCCGGATTTTTTCGTTCCAGAGCGTACTTCGGGGCGATTGAGCCGAATACCGGTTAACCGCGTCGCATGCTGTCGAAAAAATCTGCGTTGTTTTTCGTCCCCCTGACCTTGTCGAGCAGGAATTCGGTCGCTTCCAGCTCATCCATCGGATAGAGGAGCTTGCGCAGCACCCAGATCTTCTGCAGGACGTCCTGCTTGATGAGCAGTTCCTCGCGGCGCGTGCCGGAGCGGTTGACGTTGATCGCCGGGAAGATGCGCTTCT
>CAZQJF010000600.1:0-2792 GCA_964593735.1 uncultured Streptomycetaceae bacterium
ATCTTCCCGGAGGCGATCACCGAGCTTTCGATGTACAAGAAGTTCGCCGATGCGGTAAAGGTTCCCATCCTCGCCAACATCACCGAGTTCGGCCAGACGCCGCTGTTCACGGTCGAAGAGCTCGGCAGCGCGAACGTCGCGATGGCGCTCTATCCGCTCTCGGCGTTTCGCGCGATGAACGCCGCGGCGCTGCGGGTGTATGAAACGATCCGCAAGGACGGCACGCAGAAGGGCGTAGTCGAAAGCATGCAGACCCGCGACGCGCTGTACGACTATCTCGACTACCACGCCTACGAAAAGAAGCTCGACTCGCTGTTTGCGCGAGATAAGCCGAAGTAGGGTTCCAGGTTCAAGGTTCCGGGTTCAAGGTTAGCCGTCCAACTTTGAACTTTGAACCCGGAACTTTGAACGGGCCTATATCGCCCAGGTTCCAGGTTCAAGGTTAGCGGTCCAACTTTGAACTTTGAACTCGGAACCTTGAACGAGCTTATATCGCCCAGGTTCCAGGTTCCACGTTCCAGGTTCCACGTTTGCTGTACAACTTTGAACTTTGAACTCGGAACCTTGAACGGGCTGATATCGCCCTATAATCGGGCTCTCAGGGAGCTGGATAGCCCGCCCATGCACTTGTTCGCTTTCGGCATCAACCACGAAACCGCTCCGCTGGCGCTGCGCGAGCAGGTGGTCTTTCACTCCGAGAAGCTGATCGGGGCGCTGCGCGACCTGGTGGATCGCAGGCCGGTCAAGGAAGCGGCGATCATCTCCACCTGCAACCGGACCGAGATCTATTGCAATACCGAGACGCCGCCCGCCGTCGTCGAGTGGCTGGCCGGCTATCACAGCCTGAAGGCCCAGCAGATCGAGCCTTATCTCTACCAGTTGCCCCGGGAAAGGGCCGTGAAGCACGCGTTCCGGGTGGCGAGCGGGCTCGATTCGATGGTGCTGGGCGAGCCGCAGATCCTCGGCCAGTTCAAGCAGGCCGTGCGCACGGCCCAGGCGGCGGGGACGCTGGGGCTCGTGTTGAACAAGCTGTTCCAGCGCACGTTCTCGGTCGCCAAGAGCGTGCGCTCCGAGACCGAGATCGGGGCCGCGACGGTCTCGATGGCGGCGGCGGCCGTGAGCATAGCCCAGCGCATCTATCCGGCTGTCTCGGAGCAGAGCGTGCTCTTCATCGGCGCGGGCGAGATGATCGAGCTGACCGCGACGCATTTCGCGGCGCATCATCCGCGGCGCATGACTTTCGCCAACCGCACGCCGGAGCGCGCGCAGCACCTGGCGGACCGCTTCCTCGGTCGCGCGATCGCGCTGAACGATCTCGCCTCGCAGCTCGCGGTGCACGACATCGTCGTGAGCGCCACGGCCAGCCCGCTGCCCATCATCGGCAAGGGGCTCACCGAAAGCGCGTTGAAGGCGCGCAAGCACCGGCCGATGCTCATGTTCGACCTCGCCGTGCCGCGCGACATCGAAGGCGAGGTGGACGGGCTCGACGACGTCTTCCTGTACACGGTGGACGATCTGGGCAAGATCGCCCGCGCGGGCATGGATACCCGGACGAACGCCGTGGCGCAGGCTGAAGTAATCATCGAGAACCAGGTCACGGATTTCATGCATTGGCTGGGCAACCGGGAGCTGGTGCCGACGATACGGGCGCTGCGCGATTCTGCCGAGCGGGCGCGCCGGCACGAGGTGGAACGCGCGCTCAAGCGCCTCGCGAAGGGCGAGGACCCCAGGGTCGTGATGGAAAGCCTGTCCCACTCGCTCGCCAACAAGCTCGTGCATCCGCCCACCCACGCGCTCTCGCACGCGCACGAAGACGACCGCGAGCAGCTCGCCCAGTTGCTGGCGCGGCTCTACCAGATCCAGAGCCCGGAGTGAAACCCAGCATCGCGACGAAGCTGGCCCAGCTCGCGCTCCGCGTCGAGGAGATCACCCGCCTGCTCGGCGAGGAGAACGTCACCGCGGACCTCGATCACTATCGCAAGCTCACCCGGGAGCACGCGGAGATCGCGCCGGTGGTCGAGCTCTACCGGAAGTACGTGAGCGGCTCGCAGGACATGGAGGCCGCGCGGCAGATGGCGGACGATCCCTCCACGCGCGAGTACGCCGAAAACGAAATCAAGCAGACGCGCGAGCGGCTCGCGGCGATCGAGGAGCAACTGCAACAGCAACTGCTGCCGCGAGATCCCAACGACGAGCGCAACATCTTCCTGGAAGTCCGCGCGGGCACCGGCGGTGACGAATCGGCGCTGTTCGCGGGAGAGCTGTTCCGCATGTACAGCCGCTACGCGGAGCGCAACCGCTGGACCGTCGAAGTCATCTCGCAAAGCTGGGCCGACCGCGGCGGCTGCAAGGAGGTGATCGCCAAGGTCAACGGCCGCGGCGCCTACTCCATGCTCAAATTCGAGTCCGGCGGGCACCGCGTGCAGCGGGTGCCGGTGACCGAGGCGCAGGGCCGCATCCATACGTCCGCCTGTACCGTGGCGGTGATGCCCGAAGCCGATGAGATCGTGGACGTCGTGCTGAATCCCGCCGAGCTGCGTGTCGATACCTTTCGTTCGTCCGGCGCCGGCGGGCAGCACGTGAACAAGACCGAGTCCGCCGTGCGCATTACGCACCTCCCCACCGGCATCGTGGTGGAATGCCAGGACGATCGCTCTCAGCACAAGAACCGCGCGCGCGCTATGGGCGTCCTTGCGGCGCGCATCAAGGACAAGCAGATCCACGAGCAGAATGCGAAAACAGCCGCCACCCGCAAGTCACTGGTCGGCAGCGGCGACCGCTCCGAGCGCATC
>CAZQJF010000601.1:0-2791 GCA_964593735.1 uncultured Streptomycetaceae bacterium
CTGCGCCTGCGCCGTCGCAGCGACGCCCGCGCCGAGCGCAAGGCCCCCAAGAACCACAACGATCTTTCGCATCATGCCCTTCCTCCTCGATCGAGTTTGTTGTGCAATCGCTCAGTTTAATGCACCTGGGGTTCGGGTTCGGGGTTGTTTCCTCGACCGGCCGCGGCGGAATGGCGCTTCGCCTGGAGCAACTCCAGCTCGCGCCGCGTCGGAACGCGCCAGTGCGCCCGGGGACCGTGCACGCCGAACCGGCGGGACAGCAGGGTCCGGAGCGACTCGTCCCCGAGATCGGAATCGGCGAGGCGCCGAACCGCACCGCCCTCGAAGGCGGCGATGGCGAGCCCGTCGCGGAAGAGCACGCGGTTGCGCCCGATCGCGGGCACCCGCGCGTCGGGCGTGAGGATCCCCACGAGATTCAGCGGATCGGCGCCGGACAGCGCGGTGAGTTCGCCGCCCTTCTCCAGCTTGCGCACGGCACGCAAACGGCCCACCGCGTCGGCCAGGGCGAACTGCTCGCCGCCGAAACCGGAAACGAACCGCCCTCCGCGTATTTCCCCGCGCGCCTCGAGCCGGCGATACACCGCCGCCAGCTCGCGCCACGTCGGCAACCGGGACTCACGAGCGAGCAGCGAGCGAAAGACCACGCCGTAACGCGTGAGCAGCGAGCGGGCGACTGCTTCCGTCCGCTTATCCGCCCTGCTATTTTCTGAAGCAGGACTGCTATTTTCTTCCCGCTCCCCGACCAGCAATGCCCACCGCCCCGCCGTGTCGACGCCGTATGCGCCCAACCCCCGCGCGTGGCTTCTCGTTTTGCCGTCGAAATCCTTGCGTTTGTCCGGCGGCGTGAGCAGGGCGCGCAGGCCGCTGAAGCTGTCGGCGGTTACCAGCCCGGCGCCCGCCAGCTCGCCCAAGGCGCGCTCGACCTGCGTCCGCAACAGCCCCGTAGCCGCCACCAGTTCGTGGAAGAACAGCGCGCCGCGCGCGCGCAGCGCTGCGTAGACTGCGCGTCCCTCCGACGTAAGCGCCGCCGGTTGAGGATCGCCGGCGATACGCCACACCGCGGCCTGGCTACGCTTCATGAGCGCGATCGGCGAGCTCTTCAGCGGCGCCTTGCCCGCTCCCTCCATGGCCGTCAACCGCCCCCAGGCCACCCGGCCGCTCAGGCAGAGCATGTCGATCAGCTCCGGCCCGTAGTCGCGCACTCGCGCGGGGAGGACGTCGTGCTCCCACGCCGCGGCCGCCAGCTCGTAGCCGTCGAGCTGCTCGATTACCGCGGCCAGGCCGTCCACGCCGTTCACCTGGGTGTCGGATGCCACGTGTTGCCAGTGGAGCAGGAACCGCATGAAGTCGGCTGCGGTGACCGGCTCGATCTCGCTGCGCAGGCGGGAGACTGTGTAGCGGTGTATACGGGCGAGCAGCCGCCGGTCGCACCATTCCAGGTCGCTCTCCCTCACCCCCAGCCCCTCTCCCGAAGGGAGAGGGGAGGCTGCTATTTCCCTTCTCCCCCCGGGAGAAGGGCTAGGGATGAGGGAAGGACTGAATCTCCCCCGCAGAATGCGGCCCTCGGCCTCCAGGGCCAGGAGCGCGCCGTCGATCAGCGACGTGGACTGCAGGCCCAGGGACGACGCAAGCTGTGCGGCGGTTACCGGCCCCAGCACTTCCATGCGGCCGCGGACGAGTTCGCGCGCCGCATCCTGCGCGATCCACTGCTTTTTCAGGCGCTCGGGTATGACCGGCGCCGCGGGTTGCGGCACGACTGCATTCAACTCCTCGAAACGTTCGACGGCGACCCAATAGCCGTTCGCGTCGTAAACACGGCCGGCGGCGGCAAGCTCGGCGAACTGGGCTGGCCATCGTTCCTGGGCGGGCCGGCCGGACGCCTCGTCGCGGCGTATATACCCCGCCAGCAGCAACGCATCGTGCAGCTCGTCGGGGGTGGTCGCGACGGGCCACGCCTCTTCCCGCACGCGCTGGATGGCCGCCGGGTCGAGCGCGCCGAGGTCGTCGATATTCCGCTGCTCCGTTGCGCGGCGGGTGTGGACCGCCTGCGTGCGGCGTTCTTCCAGCGGCGCGTCGTCGAGAAAAGTGTAAACCGCCGAATTCAGCAACTCGTGGCAGAACACCGACGGTTCCGGCGTCTCCTTCACGAGGCACCGTATTTCGCCCCGGAAAATGCGCTCGAGCAAAGGCACGAGCCGGGGCAGATCCATCGCCTCTTCCAGGCTGTCCTTCAGGGCCTGGTTGACGAGCGGATGGTCCGGCACCTCGCGCGCGCCATGAATGTTGTCGATGCAGGCGGCCGCATCGGGAAACACGCCTTGCAGCAGGTCCTCGGCGTACATGCGCTGCAATTGCGCGGGCACCCGTGTCCCGTTGCGGTTACGGGGCACCGCCAGCGCGAGGGTGGTGGTCCAGCGCCAGCGGGTCTCGAAGATCGGAGAATCGAGCACCGCCTGCACCAGCGTCTCGCGCACCGTGGCCGGGTGCAGGTAGCGGAAAACGTCCGCGAGCGGAAACGAGTGCGATGCGCCGAGCGACAGTATGAGCCCCTCATCGGTCGCGGCCGCCTGGAGCTCGAAGTTGAAGCCCTGGCAGAACTTCTTGCGCAGCGCCAGTCCCCACGCGCGGTTGATGCGGCTGCCGAACGGCGCGTGCAAGACCAGCTGCATCCCCCCGCTCTCGTCGAAGAAGCGTTCCGTGACCAGCGTTTCGGCGGTGGGCACCACGCCCAGCGCGCGCTTGCCCTCGGCCAGGTAAGCCGCGATCTGCTCCGCCGCGGAGCGCGAGAGGC
>CAZQJF010000602.1:0-2790 GCA_964593735.1 uncultured Streptomycetaceae bacterium
CGGGCGGTTTTGCGTAAGGAGTGTGTCGGGACAAAGTCCGACACACTCCTAGTGTGCCGCAAGCGCGATACAGCGTCGAGCCCTCGGCGCAACCGGGGCAAGCGGGAAAGCAGAGCAGGGAACGGTGAATCTGCCGGCGGAATGGCGCGCCGAGCTTTGCCATTTCACCGTTCACCATTCACCATTCACCATTCACACCATCACCGGGATAAGTGGTCGGGGTGAGAGGATTTGAACCTCCGACACCTGCGTCCCGAACGCAGTACTCTACCAGGCTGAGCTACACCCCGACGGAACCAGTGAGCATCAAGCAGTTGGCGGGAAGCGGTCTTCATCAGCAAAAAAGCGCGGTTGTGCCGCGCCTAGGGGTTACCGCTCACCGCTGACCATGCACGGTCCTAATACGTTCGCGTTACCGCGAAGTCGGCCAATTGTAGCAAATAATCCCGGTACATTGAATTTGGCAGGCGCTCGAGCGCGCTGCACGCCTTGCGCGATTCGGCGCGCGCCTGCTCGCGCGCATAATCGAGCGCACCGGTGGCCCGGATCGCCTCGATCAGCTCCGCGAGATCGTCGCGGCCCCCGTGCTCGATGGCCCGCCGGACCCGTTGCGCCTGCGCGGGCGTGCCGTGCTCGATGGCGTAGATGAGCGGCAGCGTGGGCTTCCCCTCCGCGAGGTCGTCGCCCACGTTCTTGCCGATGACCGCCTGATCGCCCGAGTAGTCGAGCACGTCGTCCACCAGTTGAAACGCGGTGCCCAGGTGGGAGCCATACTCCGCGACGGCGTTCTCCTGCACCCGGGCCGCGCCGCCGAGCATTGCCCCCAGCCGCGTCGCGGCTTCGAACAACTTCGCCGTCTTGCAGCGGATCACCTCGAGGTAGCCGGCCTCGCTGACGTCCGGGTTGTGGCAGTTCATGAGCTGCATCACTTCGCCTTCGGCGATGACGTTGGTCGCGTCGGCCAGCACCTGCAGCACGCGCATGTCGTCGGCGCCCACCATCATCTGAAACGCGCGCGAATAGACGAAATCACCCACCAGTACGGACGCGGCGTTGCCGAACAGCGAATTGGCCGTCGCCTGGCCGCGCCGCAGGTTCGATTCATCCACGACGTCGTCGTGCAGGAGCGTCGCGGTATGGATGAACTCGATCACCGCCGCGAGTTCGTGATGGCGTTTGCCGCGGTAACCGAAGGCGCCGGCCGAAAGTATCACCAGGGTCGGGCGCAGGCGTTTGCCCCCGCCGCCGACGATGTACTGCGCCACCTGCCGGATAAGCGCGACTTCGGAAGCGAGGCGGATGCGTATGACTTCATCCACCGCTGCCATGTCCGCCGCAATGAACTGGCGTATTGCCTGGAGTGTCACGACCACCGCCGGAAAAGGGGGGTTGATAATAGCAGTACACCCGGGGCCGGCCCGCCGGCGTCCGGTTGCCGAACCGCACGGCCGACCCCGGCCGATGGCATGATTAACTACTTGAGCGGAAACCTTAACTGCAATGTTTTGCTTTGACTAAGGGGATTACATTTTGTAGAATGCGCGGCTCTCCAACCAAGGCTGCTCCCCCGGACACTCGCGGCGGCATCCCGAACAATACGGGTCGTTCCATGTATGCGGTAGTCAAGACCGGCGGCAAGCAGTATCGCGTAAGCGCTGGCGAAAAACTCAAGATAGAACAAATACCTGCCGACGTGGGCGCGGAAATCGTCCTCGATCAGGTGTTGCTGGTTGCAGACGGCGATGCCCTCCGGATGGGAACGCCGTTGCTCACCGGCGCGCAGATCACCGCCAGGGTGCTCGCGCACGGCCGCGGCGAAAAGATCCGTATATTCAAGATGCGCCGCCGGAAGCATTATCGGAGGACCCAGGGCCACCGGCAGAACTACACCGAGATCGAAATCCTCGGTATCGCGGGATAGATAAATGGAACGAGGGGATACTCCCCTCGTGCACCCCTACTTCAGTCTAGGAACAGGACACAAGGAACGAGGGGACGAGGGGAATGGCCCCTCGCTATCGCTCTCCCCTCGGACACCCCTACATCAGTTCAGGAACAGGTCATGGCACATAAAAAAGCAGGCGGAAGCTCGCGCAACGGCCGCGATTCCCAGTCGAAACGACTCGGTGTGAAGCGCTACGGCGGCGAGTTCGTGCCCGCCGGTTCCATCATCGTGCGCCAGCGCGGCACCCGGGTGCACCCGGGGGTTAACGTCGGAATCGGCCGCGACCACACATTGTTCGCGAAAGTGGCAGGGCGTATCGAATTCAAGGAGAAAGGCCCGGCGAGCCGCACGACGGTGAGCGTCGTTCCGGCCTGAGGCAAGGAAACTCCAGCAAAGGGCCCTGTCGGAACGGCAGGGCCTTTTTGTTTGGATGAACGGGTTTGATATGAGATTCGTAGACGAAGCGATCATCGAAGTCGCCGCCGGCAAGGGCGGGGACGGCTGCGCTGCCTTCCGGCGCGAGAAATTCGTGCCGCGCGGCGGTCCGAGCGGCGGCGACGGCGGCCGCGGCGGCAGCATCCATGCGGTAGCCGACGGCAACATCAACACCCTGATCGACTACCGCTACGCTCGCATCCACCGCGCGAAGGATGGCGAAGGCGGCCGCGGGGCGGACTGCTACGGCAAGGCGGCCGAGGATATCGTGTTGCGAGTGCCGGTCGGCACGGTGGTCACCGACGCGGAAACCGGCGAACTGATCACCGACCTCGCGCGCCACGGCGAGCGCGCGGTGCTGGCCGCGGGCGGCACGGGGGGGCTAGGCAACCTCCACTTCAAGTCGAGCG
>CAZQJF010000603.1:0-2783 GCA_964593735.1 uncultured Streptomycetaceae bacterium
AGCCGATCTTCGAACAGACGCTGGGTTCTGCCGACGCGATGCTCCTGCGCCTGCTCGCCGGGGACGAGACGGTCGGCGGCGAGAAGCAGCCTTACGATCCGCGGATCCACTTCGTGCTGATCAACGAGGCCTACAAATCCGCAAATCCGGACAACAAGGAGCTCGCGCGCTGGCTCGACGCGCAGCTCGAGACCTTCGACAAGATCTATGGCGCCAAGCGGCCCCGCTACATCGAGGGGTATAACAAGCTGAAGGACGCAATCAAGCCCTGGGGCAAGTAGGGGCGACTCAGGACGCGATCGGGCCAGCCCGCGGGAGGGCAAAAAACGAAAAGCCCACCCGACCGGAAGGTCTCGTGGGCTTCGTGCTTCGTGCTTTGAGCTTTGAGCTTTTCGGAACGCCGTCGGCCGGGCGGGCCGGCGACGCGATCAGGCAGCGGCCTGGATGTTTGAGGCTTGCTTGCCTTTGGGGCCCTGCGTCACTTCGAACGACACTTTCTGGCCTTCCTTGAGGGTCTTGAAGCCGCTCATCTGGATGGCCGAGAAATGCGCGAACAGATCCTCGCTGCCGTCGTCGGGGGTGATAAACCCATAGCCCTTGGCGTCATTGAACCACTTCACCGTACCTGTTGCCATACATCCGCCCCTACCAAGAATTAGCGGGAATAGCGCCCGCACGCTGTTTGAGTTTCAAGATCGCGTACGGACGAACCGGTACAGCGAGGACGCTTGAAGCCAAACTCCCATAGGCTTTCTAGGCCATTTGTAAAGGGAAGTCAAGCGCACCAACCGCGCGTCGTGCAATCCCTACTTGATAATTTCCGGATTATGGTGAAAATATCAATCGAGGCGCGGGATAAACGCATTTTCCGGCATGGCGACACGGCAGCGTGAAGACGCGGTACTTGAAGCGAAGAAAGCGAAGCTCAAGCAGCCGCCGATGTTCAAGGTTTTGCTGCTCAACGACGACTATACGCCGATGGATTTCGTCGTCATGGTGCTGCAGAAGTTTTTTGCCCTGAGCCGCGAAAAGGCGACGCAGATCATGCTGAAGGTGCATCGGGACGGCATCGGGGTATGCGGGGTTTACCCGAAAGATGTTGCCGCGACCAAGGTGGAACAGGTAAAGTCGTACGCCAAACAGCACCAACATCCGTTACAGTGTGTAATGGAGGAGACCTAAGAGAAAGCGAAAGTCACAGATGATTGCGCAGGAACTCGAAGTAAGCCTCCACATGGCCTTCATGGAGGCGCGTCAGAAGCGCCACGAATTCATCACCGTGGAGCACTTGCTGCTCGCGTTGCTCGACAATCCGTCGGCCTCCGAGGTGTTGCGGGCGTGCGCCGCCGACATCGACGAGCTGCGGAAGCTCCTGACCGAGTTCGTCACCGAGCACACCCCGATCCTGTCCGGTGAGGACGTCGACACCCAGCCCACGCTGGGCTTCCAGCGCGTAATCCAGCGGGCCATCCTCCACGTGCAGTCCTCGGGGCGCAAGGAAGTGACCGGCGCCAACGTGCTGGTGGCCATCTTCGGCGAGAAGGACTCCCACGCGGTGTATTTCCTGCACCAGAAAGGAGTCACCCGGCTCGACGTGGTGAACTACATCTCCCACGGCATCACCAAGGTTCCCCAGGCGGCGTCGCCGAAAGCCGAGCACGAGGCGGAAACGGAGCAGGAAAGCTCTCCCGGCGGCGCGCTCGAAAATTACACGCTCAATCTCAATTCCCTGGCGCTGGCGGGAAAGATCGACCCGCTCATCGGGCGCGAGCGCGAAATCGAGCGCGTGATCCAGACCCTGTGCCGCCGCCGCAAGAACAATCCGCTGCTCGTGGGCGAAGCGGGCGTAGGCAAGACCGCGATAGCGGAGGGTCTCGCCCGGCGCATCGTCGAGAGCGACGTGCCCGAAGTGCTCAAGCGCTGCCACGTCTACGCGCTCGACATGGGCGCGCTGCTGGCCGGCACCAAGTACCGCGGCGACTTCGAGCAGCGGCTGAAGGCAGTGCTGAAGCAGCTCGTGGACAATCCCAACGCAATCCTGTTCATCGACGAGATCCATACGCTGATCGGCGCGGGCGCGGCCTCCGGCGGCACGCTCGACGCGTCGAACCTCTTGAAACCCGCCCTGCAGGGCGGCCACCTGAAGTGCATAGGCGCAACGACGTACCAGGAGTACCGCGGGGTGTTCGAGAAGGACCATGCGCTCTCCCGTCGCTTCCAGAAGGTCGACGTCATGGAACCCTCGGTGCCGGAGACGATCCTGATCCTCAAGGGCCTCAAGTCGCGGTTCGAGGCGCATCACGGCGTCAAGTACCTGCCCTCGGCGCTGACCGCGGCGGCCGAGCTGTCGGCGCGTTTCATCAACGACCGGCACCTGCCCGACAAGGCCATCGACGTGATCGACGAAGCCGGCGCCGCGCAGAAAATTCTGCCGAAAGCGCGCCAGAAACGCATCATCGGCAAGCACGAGATCGAGGACATCATCTCCAAGATCGCGCGCATTCCGCCGCAGGCCGTTTCCTCCGACGACCGTGACGCCCTCAAGAACTTGGATCGCGACCTCAAGGCCGTCGTGTTCGGCCAGGACAAGGCGATCGACGCGCTCTCGAGCGCAATCAAGATGGCGAGGAGCGGGCTCGGCAATCCGCAGAAGCCGATCGGCTCCTTCCTGTTCTCGGGTCCCACCGGCGTGGGCAAGACGGAAGTCGCGCGCCAGCTCGCCTACATCATGGGCGTGGAGCTGATCCGCTTCGACATGTCGGAGTACATGGAGCGCCACGCAG
>CAZQJF010000604.1:0-2779 GCA_964593735.1 uncultured Streptomycetaceae bacterium
CTCGGCGGTCTGGCGCACCTGCGCCGCCCACGCGCGGTTGAGACGGTCCGACGGCGCGGAAACCGACAGCCCTGCGACGAGGTTGCCTTCGTCGTTGTAGATCCCGGCGCCGATGCAGGAGACGCCTCTCTCCGCTTCCTCGTTGTCGAAGGCATAACCCTGGCTGCGTATCTTCTCCAGTTCCTTGACCAGATTGGCCGGCTCGGTAAGCGTGTTGTCGGTGTACCTGGGGAGCCCGGTGCGGCCCGCGTAGTCCGCCGACTTCTCCGGACTCTCCTCGGACAGGAACACTTTGCCCACCGCCGTAATGTGCAGCGGGGCCCGCGCTCCTATGATCTGGACGACGCGCATCATGGAATTGTTGTCGGAAATCCGCTCTATGTAGACGACTTCGTCTGCGTGCCTCACGGAGAGGTTGATCGTCTCGCGCAGCTCTTCGTGGAGCGCCTGCATGTGCTGCAGGGCCTCCTGGCGCACGCTGATCCGGGATTTCACGAGGCTGCCCAGCTCGAGGAGCCGGATCCCCAGCCGGTAGGTGCCGGGTTCGATGCGGTCAACCAGCCGGTGAACCACCATCACGGAGAGGATCCGGTGGGCGGTCGACGGGTGCAGCCTGGTCTCCGTCGCGAGCTGCTTCAGGTTGACCGGGGAGGGGTGGCCGCCGAGCGCTTCGAGGAGGCGCATCATGCGCTCGATGACCTGAATCGATGATTTCGCTTCTTTTTCGGCCACGGCGGAGCTGGGTTTTACTAAATTGCGGCCGATTTTATATTATGAAATCGACGCGGACAACCAAAAACGAGGGGTTCGAGTCCATCATTCGAGCCCGGAGGGAGGTATCGCCAGTAATACATTGTTTTTGCTATACTATAAAGCTCCCTTTTGAAAACACGTCGGGCAGGTCTCATGGCAAAGCCAGCAACGCTCCTTAGCCGTCGTCGTAACGCAAGCAATGGTAGCCGTAACGCAAGCAAGGGCAGTCGCAACGGAAGCAACGGCAGCCGCAACGGAAACCGCAACGGAACCAACGGTAGTCGCAATGGAAGGCACTCCGCGGCGGCCGGGCAACGGATTTCGCAGCAGGACATCAAGAACTACATCACGCCGTATGGTTACGCGCGGCTCAAGTCCGAAGTGTCGCGCCTGCTGGATGTCGATCGGCCGGAATTGGTCAAGGTGATCTCGTGGGCAGCCTCCAACGGCGACCGCTCCGAGAACGGCGATTACATCTACGGCAAGAAACGCTTGCGCGAGATTGACCACCGCATACACTTCCTTACCAAGCGCCTCGATATCGCGCACGTAGTCGACCCTGCCGCGCGGGGCGAATCGGAGCAGATCTACTTCGGTGCGATGGTGACCTACGCTTACGTGAACGGCGGGCGCGAAGAGCGCACTATCACGATCGTGGGCGTGGACGAGGTGGATACCAAACGCGGCCACGTGAGCTGGATCTCCCCAATCGCGCGTGCCCTCCTGAAGAAGCGCAATGGCGATGTAGCCACGCTGTCCACGCCCACCGGTGAGCAGGAAATCGAAATCCTCAAGGTTCGTTATCGTCCCCCGGCCTGAACGGAGGGCGTATTGCCCTCGCAAACCCTCAAACGAGGGTGAAATGAAGGCTACAGCAGAAGAGTAACCAGCAATGAGGGGCCGATCCCCTCATTTTGTTTCCAGCGCCGTTGCCGCGCGGCGGCCTCCTCGATAACATTGGGCTGTCCACCGCTGCGCCTGCGACCGTGACCCTCTCTTTCTTTTCCGCCGCCCTTTCCACCTGGCGCGCCTCGCACGTCGCGGTCCCCGAGCTACCCGCCGATACCGTGCAGTTGGACGGTGTCGTAAAGCTCAGCATCAAGGCCGTTTCCGGGGCGCGCACTGCCGAGACGCTCGGCGCCGAGCGCGAAGGCACCGGCGTCGTGATCGGCGACAAAGGCCTGATACTCACCATCGGCTATTTGCTGCTCGAGGCGGGCTCCGTGTTGATCGTCGCCGGTGACGGCCGCGTGTTTCCCGCCAGCATCGTCGGTTACGATCACTCGACCGGCTTCGGCCTGGTGCGCGCGGCAATTTCCTGCCGGCCGGTCGAAATGGGCGAGTCCACCGCGGTACGGGAGTTGGCGACCGTGCTGGTCGCCGCTCATGGCGGCGCCGGGGGCACTTCGCGCGCCTGTGTGGTGTCGCGCCGGCGGTTTACAGGCTGGTGGGAGTACATGATCGAGGGCGGGATATTCACCGCCCCGCCGCGCTTCGAGCACAGCGGCGCGGCGTTGCTCGACGCCGATGGCAAGCTGGTGGGAATCGGCTCCCTCTGGGTCAGCGATGCGCTGGAGATCGGCGCCGCGTTTCCCGGCAACATGTTCGTTCCCATCGACCTGCTCAAGCCGCAACTGGAGGACATAGTCGTGACCGGCCGCAGCCGCGGGCCGGCGCGCCCGTGGCTCGGTGTCTACTCGGAGGAGATCCAGGGACACGTGGTCGTCACGCGCGTGCTGCCCGAATCGCCGGCGGCGAGAGCGGGCTTGAAGCGCGGTGACATCATACTGGGCATCGACGGTGAAGCCATCGGGCGCCAGAGCGAGTTTTACCAGCGGCTGTGGGGCAGCGGCGAAGCCGGATCGGCGGTTACCTTGCACGTTCTGCAGAACAAGCTGGTGAAGAAGCTGAACGTGCGTTCCGCGGACCGGATGGATTATCTGCGGCCGTGGCGCATCTGAAAACAGGGACTATCGAGCGTCCACAATCTACTTGACGCTCGATCCCTCACCCCCTGGCCCCTCTC
>CAZQJF010000605.1:0-2773 GCA_964593735.1 uncultured Streptomycetaceae bacterium
CGGGGTAGGCGTTGAACCAGAGGAACGCGAGTCCCGCGCCGGCGATCGCCCCGCAGATGACCGCAAGCTCGCTCGCGCCCGGGATGTGCGGAAAGCCCAGATACTTCGCGAACACCACGTTGCCGGCGACGTAGGCGAACACGCCGAGCGCGCTGCCGATCATCACCGTCGGCATGATTGCCAGCCCGTCGAGGCCGTCGGTGAGATTCACCGCGTTGCTCGTCCCCACGATTACGAAGTAGGTCATGGCGATGAAGCCGAACGCGCCGAGCGGGTAAGCCACCTGCTTGAAAAACGGCACGATGAACTCGGTCTGAGCAGGGAGGTTCGTGGTGAACGCGATGTAACAGGCGGCGGCCACCCCGATCACCGACTGCCAGAAAAACTTGACCTTGGCGCTGACGCCCTTCGGGTTGCGCGCGACGACCTTGCGGTAGTCGTCCACCCAACCGATCGCACCGAAGGCCAGCATCACCCACAACACGATCCACACGAACCGGTTCTGGAGGTCGCCCCACAGCAGCACCGTGATCACGATCGCGGCGAGGATCAGCGCCCCGCCCATGGTCGGCGTGCCGGTCTTGATGAGGTGCGTCTGCGGACCGTCGTCGCGCACCGCCTGCCCGATCTTGTACGTGGCGAGCTTGCGGATCATCCGCGGACCGATCATGAAGGAGATGACCAGCGCGGTGAGGCACGCGAGCACCGCGCGCAACGTGATGTAGTTGAACACGTTGAAAGCGCGGATGTCCCGGGCGAGCCACTGGGCGAACTCTAGGAGCATGCGTGCCCCACGGTTCCGGGTTCCAGGTTCCTGGTTCCCGGTTCAGCCATGCTTGTTCTCCGATTCGGAACCTGGAACATTGAACTCGAAACGTTGAACTATCCGTTCCATCCGCATGAAGCGCGAACCTTTCACCAGCACCGTCACGTCCGGGGCGAGCTCCGCCTCCAGAACGTTGATGAGATCCTCGATGCGCGCGTAGTGCCGGGCGCTGCTGCCGAAGGCGTGCGCGGCATGGGCCGAAAGCTCGCCGAGCGTGAACAGGCGGTCTATCCCGCTCGCCCGCGCGTGCCGGCCGGTGTCGGCGTGCAGGTCCGCGGCGCCGGGGCCGAGTTCGCCCATGTCTCCCAGTACCAGGAGCTTCCTGCCGGGGGCCTGCGCGAGCACGGCGATCGCCGCGCGCGCGGATTCCGGATTCGCGTTGTAGGTGTCGTCGATGAGGACCGCGCCCTTGAGCGCCGCTTTCTTCTGCAGGCGTCCGTTTACCCCGGAAAAACGCGAGAGTCCCGCCGCGATCTTCGGCACCGGCACCGCGAGCGCGTGCGCCGCCGCGCTCGCCGCGAGAGCGTTCATGACATTGTGCACACCAGGAGCCTTCAGCACCGCGGCGGCCTCGCCGAGCGGGGTTTTCACCACGATCTCGCTTTCCAGGTAGCGCTCGGTGTAGCGCGCCGTGACCGGTGCGTCCGGTTCGAGGCCGAACTCGACGATGCGCCGGCCGGCGGCGAGGTCGCGCCACATCTGCGCGTAGCGGTCGTCGGCGTTGATCACGGCGGTACCGCTTTCCGGCAGTTCCTCGAAGATCTCTCCCTTGGCTCGGGCGATGGCCGCCTCCGAACCGAAGAACTCCATGTGCACCGGACCTGCGTTGGTGACGAGGGACACGTCCGGCCGGGCGAGCCGCCCGAGATAGCGGATCTCGCCGGAGTGATTCATCCCCATTTCGATCACGGCGCAGCGGTGACCGGACCTCAGCTCGAGCAGCGTAAGCGGCACGCCGATGTCGTTGTTGAGGTTGCCGCGCGTGGCCAGCACGCGGGACTCGGGGCTCGGGACTTTGGGCTCGTCGAGAGCTTCGCGCAGGATCGAGGCGAGCATTTCCTTTACTGTTGTCTTTCCGTTGCTGCCGGTGAGCGCGATGAGCGGTAGCGAAAACTTGTTCCGCCAGTAGGCCGCAAGCGCTCCAAGTGCAAGGCGGCTGTCGTCGACCACGATCAAGGGCAGATCGAGTCCCGAGTCCCGAGCCTCGAGCCCCGGCTGTTGGACGAGCGCCCCCGCGGCGCCCCGCGCGAGTGCCTGCGCGAGGAAATCGTGGCCATCGAAGCGCTCGCCCTTCAACGCCACGTAAAAGGCGGCGGGGGCGAGAGTACGCGTATCCGTGCTGACGGCCTCGAACCCGCGGTCCTCGCCGCGCAATTCGCCGCCGATTGCAAGGGCCGCTTCCGAAAGCCGCATCATCGTCATGCGCCCCTCAACGCGCGCCGCGCTTCCGCCGCGTCGCTGAAAGGTTGCTTCACGCCGCGTATCAGCTGGTAATCCTCGTGGCCCTTGCCGGCGATCAGCACGACGTCGCCACGCTGCGCGCTCGCAACGGCATAGCGCACGGCGCTGCCGCGGTCGGGGATGACCGCCAGCTCTTCCTGGACGCCGCGCACGCCCTCCAGTATGTCGCCGACGATGCGCCGGGGGTCCTCGCCGCGCGGATTGTCGGAGGTGACGATCACCCGGTCGGCCAGGCGGGCGGCGATGCGGCCCATCTGTCGGCGTTTGCCGCGGTCGCGCTCGCCTCCGCAGCCGAAGACGCAGATCAGTTTCGGGTTTCGAGTCTCGAGTTTCGAGTTGCGAGCACGCTTCGTCCCCGCTTCCAACCCGGAACCCGAAACCCGAAACCCGGAACCGCTGACAAGCTCGCGCAGCGTAAGCAGCGCGTGCCGCAGCGCGTCGGGGGTATGGGCGTAGTCCACGACGACGAGGGGTTGCGCGCCGCCG
>CAZQJF010000606.1:0-2770 GCA_964593735.1 uncultured Streptomycetaceae bacterium
CAATGGATACGCACGAGCAGCGCAACGATATGGCAACGCGCCTGGAGATCCACAAGCGCGAGGTGGTTCTCGGCGGACAGTCCTTCGGCGCGTCCGGCGCCTACGAGAAGATCGCCGGGACGATACGCTTCGCCGTCGATCCCGCTCATCCCCTGCATCGGAACATTACGGACATCGGGCTCGCGCCGAAGAACGTCCACGGGCGGGTGGAGTTCTCGGGCGACTTCTACCTCCTCAAGCCCGTCGACATGAGCAAGGGCAACCGGCGGCTGCTGCTGGATGTCGCGAACCGCGGGCGCAAGGTGGCGCTCGGGATGTTCAACAGCACGGTGCGCGTGCCCGATCCATCCAGACCCGAGGACTTCGGCAACGGCTTCCTGATGCGTCGTGGATACACGGTGGCATGGATCGGGTGGCAGCCGGACGTGCCGCGCCAGGACGGACTCATGGTGCTCGATGTTCCGCGCGCGCCCGGCGTCACCGGATTCATCCGCTGCGAGCTGCGCCCGAACACCCGCGTGGAAACGCTGCCGCTCGCCGATCGTTACCACGTTCCGAATCCGGTGCTCGATCTCGCGGACCCGGAGGCCCGGGTCACCGTGCGCGAGCATGCAGGCGCCGATGCCGCCGCCGTCGAAGTGCCGCGTTCGGCGTGGCGCTTCCCGGATCCCGGCCACATCGAGATGAAAGGCGGCTTCACGCCCGGCGCGATCTACGACGTCGTCTACCGCTCCGCCGAGCCTCCGCTGGTGGGGCTCGGCTTCCTCGCCGTGCGAGACACCGCGGCGTGGCTGCGCTGGGCGCCCGCCGCGAGCGGCAACCCGTGCGCCGGCGCAATCGAGCGCGCCTATCTCTTCGGCGTGTCCCAGAGCGGGCGTTTCCTCCGCCACCTGCTCTTTCTCGGTCTCGACGAGGACGAGCAGGGCCGCATGGTCTTCGACGCGGTAATGCCGCACGTCGCCGGCGGCAGGCGCGGAGAATTCAATCTGCGCTTCGGCCAGCCATCGTTGAACGCCCAGGAGTCGGTGGGCAGCCTCTTCCCCTTCAACGACGAGGGGCTGCTCGGCCGGCTCAAACAGCGCGGGCGCGTGCCGCGCATTTTCGCCACTAACACCTCGGCCGAGTACTGGCGCGGCGACGCCTCGCTCATCCACACCGACGCCGAGCAGCGCCGCGACGCCGAGCCGGCGGACTTCGTGCGCACGTATCTCCTCGCGGGCACGCAGCACACACCCGGCGCACTGCCGCCGCTGGCGGCCGATCCCAATACCGGCAGCCGCGGCACACACAGCTTCAACGTCGTGGACTACGCGCCGCTGCTGCGCGCCGCGCTCGTCAACCTGGACCGCTGGGTGAGCGAGGGCGTAGAGCCGCCCGCGAGCGCTTTCCCGCGCGTTGCCGGCGGGACGGCCGTGGAGGCCGAATCGACCGCAGCGTTTTTCATTGCGATCCCCGGCGCGCGCTTCCCCGACCGCATCGTCCGGCCCCTGCGGCTGGACTTCGGTCCCGGCATCGAGAGCGGCATCGCCGCGTATCCGCCGAGGGCCGGCGCGCCGTACCGGACGTTCGTCTCGGCCATCGACGCGGACGGCAACGAGGTCGCGGGCATCCGGCCTCCCGAATTGGCGGCGCCGCTCGCGACTTTCACCGGCTGGAACCCGCGCCACCCCGAGCAGGGCGTGCCGGGCGACCTCATGTCCATGATGGGCTCGACGCTGCCGTTTCCGAAAACGCGCGCGGAGCGCGAGCGGACGGGCGATCCGCGGCGGTCGATCGAAGAGCGATACCCGTCGCGGAGGGCGTACCTCGAGCGAGTGCGCGAGGAAACGCAAAAGCTCGTCGCCGCGCGCCACGTGCTGGCCGAGGATGTCGAAGCGATCGTGGAGCGCGCGGGGAAGCGATGGGACTGGATTAATGCATCATGATCGGCCGCCATGCCTGCCATATCGCAATCCTCCTCTTCGCATGCGGCGCATGCGTCGCTCTCGTTCTCTGCAGAACCGGATAGCGTGGCGCTGAAGATGGTCAGGAAATTGCGGCTGATCAATGCCCTCGGCAGGGCGCCCCCCGGAAAGTGATATCTGCCTCAGGGTCGCGAACAAACCGGCTCGGGCCATCGGATAAGACACACCCGACAACAAAGGCATGCGCCCAATGGCGTCCTGGGTGATCGGCTTCATTTCTTCGACAGGTTACTGGGGCATCGTGCTGCTGATGTTCGTCGAGAATATCGTCCCTCCCATTCCATCGGAAGTGATAATGCCTCTCGCCGGGTACATGGTTGCCCAGGGCGAGCTCACCTTTCTCGGCATTACAGCGGCGGGGATGGCCGGTTCTGTCCTGGGCGCGCTACCGCTTTATTACGCCGGGAGAAAACTCGGCAAGGGAAGGGTGAAGCGTTATGCCGACCGGCATGGGCGTTGGCTGACCGTATCCGGACAGGACATCGAACGTGCCTCGCGTTGGTTCGATCGGCACGGAGGCGCGGCCGTGTTGTTGTGTCGGATGATACCGGGCGTGCGTTCGCTGATTTCTATCCCCGCCGGTATCAACGGAATGAACCTGCTCGCGTTTCTGGGGTATACGTCCGCAGGAACCGCGCTGTGGTCGGCGTTACTGGCCTATATCGGCTATGTGCTCGGCAGTAACTTCTCGACGGTCGGTGAATACCTCGACCCGGTTTCCTGGATAGTGTTGGGCGCAATCGGCGTTTTCTACGTCGTGCGGGTCCTGAAGCATAAGGGCGCAAAGGCTTGATCTCGAGGGATAG
>CAZQJF010000607.1:0-2767 GCA_964593735.1 uncultured Streptomycetaceae bacterium
GAAATCCTTCTCATACCGTCACTGGTGGATTGCCGCTGGCGGATGACGCCGGGTTGCCGGCCGCGACGAAGATATCCTTGTAGCTCGCGTAGATCGAAGGCACGAGCACCGGCGCTAGCACCCAGATGATGAGGTCGATCCTGCCCAGCCCCATCATGAACGGCGTCACCACCATCACGCCCAACATGACGACCCCGCCATAGACCAGGAACGGCAAGGCGTTTTTCCAGCACGCCCAGCACGAAACGACCAGCGAGCGCACGGGCCGCAGATTGTCGAAATAAACGAGCATCGGCGCGAACCACAGGCCCATCAGCAGCGGGAGCGAAAGCGTCGACACGACGAGGGTGGCGGTCATGACTCTCGGTGCGGCCGCGTGCGCCACGGCAGGATCGATTTTCCCGGTGGAGGCCTGCTTCAGGATATCGGTCACGGCGTCACCGCTCAATGCGATGAAGAGCATGACCAGCACGAGATTCCCGACGAGCGACATTCCGCCAAGCGTGATGAGATGCGCGGTGTTCCTCTGAAAACCGCTGAGCAGGTAAAGCACGCTGAGTTTCCCGCCGGCGTCCAGGTCTCTGCAGCCGTGCATCAGTCCCGCCAGGAAAGCAGGGACGAGGAGCATGAATACGATGCCCAGCAGAGGGATACGCACGAGCAGCGCCAGCAGCACGTAGAGGATCAGGACGATGAGGATCCACGTGCCCGGACTCTTCCGCAACATGGCGTAGCCTTCGACGATCCACATCCAGCCTCTACGCGCTGCGACCGTCTTCACCTCCATTTCGCGCTTCCCCTGTGGTGTTTCCCGATGGTGCGCCCCGGGCGTCTTTTGCGGTTCCCTGCCCGGATCCGTCGACGAGCGCTCAATTATAAGGCGCTCAGGTTGCGAGTTGCGGCAGTTCGCGCTCGCACGCGATGTGCCGCTGGAGCATGTTCCGGAAATGGTTGGGGTCCTTGGCGTGGGTCAGCTCGCCCGGGCGAGGCAGATGGAAGTCGTAGAGCCGCGATACCCAGAACCGCAGCGCCCCGGCCCGCAGCATGACGGGCCAGGCTGCCCCCTCGCTCGCCCGGAACGGGCGGATCGCGCGGTACGCCTCGAGGAGGGCCCGGACGCGCGCCGGGTCCAGCGCCCCGGTTTCGTCGACGCACCAGTCGTTCACCGTGACGGCGACGTCGTAGAGCAGTACGTCCGTGCACGCGAAATAGAAGTCGATCACCCCCGAAATCCGGTCATCCTGGAACAGCACGTTGTCGCGGAACAGGTCAGCGTGGATCGCGCCGCGCGGCAGATCGAGGGAGCGGTACTCCGACTGGAAGCGCACTTCCTCGCGCAGCAGGACGGTATCTTCAGCGCCGAGAAAAGGCACGATTTCGGGCATCACGGCGTGCCACCACCTGGGTCCCCGCGGGTTGTTCATTTTCTCCCCGTACGACTGGCCGGCGAGATGGATGTTGGCGAGCATCGCCCCGACCTGGCCGCACTGCGCCGGGGCGACGCGCGTCAGGTCCTTGCCCGCAAGAAAGCTGACCAGCGCTGCAGGTTTGCCGTTCAACTCGCCCAGCAAGGCCCCGGACAGGTCCGCGATCGGCCGCGGGGACGGAACCCCGTGGCTCGCCAGATGGGCCATCAGGTTGAGGTAGAAGGGCAATTCGTGCGACTTGAGCTTCTCGAAGAGCGTCAGCACGAAGCGCCCCTGCGTCGTGGTGACGAAGTAGTTGGTGTTCTCGATTCCGGCCGTTATGCCCTGGAGGTCGGCCAGCGTGCCGATGGAGTAGTTCCTGAGCCAGGCGCCGAGCTGTTGGGGAGTGACGGTGGTGAAAACCGACATGCGAGGAGTGTACCGGACTTTTTCACGGCGGACTCCTGGGAACTTCTGAACAAGTCACCGCGCACAGGCGGGGAACCAGTAACGAACTGAACCGCCCGGGTTCCCGCCTGCGCGGGAATGACGATTCCGCCGTCAGAAGCTGAAGATCACCCACATCGGAGGCCGGATCTGGGTCTGGGTGTCATCGCGGACCATTTTCCCGTCGCCCTGCCGGTCGACCATGTAGTAAGGCGCACCGCGCGCCGGTATGACTTTTATCATGTAGAGCTTGCCGCCGATACGGTACTCCTCCACCGTGTCGGTGCCGCGCTTCAATATCGTCACTTGCGGTTCGAGCGCGGAATCCAGCTCGAAGCCGGGCGGCGGTGGAGGCGGTTCCGGAACAGGCTGCAGGACAGGCGCAGGAGGCTTGGCGCCCGGCGCCTGAGCGGCAACCGGCAGCGCCAAGGCGAGCAATGCGGCAGCAAAGGCAATAAGAAGAGGCTTCATGACCATGTCCTGTTAGACACGCTCACATTATCGAGGGTTCACGCCCATTTTGAAAGCAGCCTGTCGGACTTGCATGATGAACAGCCGGTCGAGCGCATGGGGAGTCGATCCTGCTATCGCCGAGCCGACAGGCTGAAATGGGGGCTTGGGCAGGCAGTAAACCCGGAAACAGGTATGCCGTATCCCGGTCAACCGCCGCAAATCGTGACACGCGCACGCTCCATCCACAACCAACACTATGTTTCTGATATTTAGCAGCGTGTCCCCTCACAGGCCGACACGCTGCTACAGGTTGAGCAGTATTTCACGCTCGACCGCAGAGGGCTCGAAGCCGCGCATCTCATAGTACTTGAAGATGGCGTCCACCACGGCTTGCGGCTCGTTGTGTACCTGAAAGAGATTCATGTCCGTGGCGTCTATCATGCCTTCTTCAACCAGCCTGG
>CAZQJF010000608.1:0-2756 GCA_964593735.1 uncultured Streptomycetaceae bacterium
CCTTGCGAAACAGCTCATCGGAAAGCTCTATGGTCGTTTTCACGTGGCGCCACCCTGGAATGACGAAATATGGTTACCCATTTTTATGGGTTTCCGTCAATTTGTCAAGACCACGCGCGCCCGTGCCGTAGTTGATTTGCTCTTGATCTTATCCGTGTTTATCTGTGTTTATCTGTGGCTCAATAACAACTACAAAGCCCGCAACGACTCGACCACCTTGCGCTCCAGCACGATGCCTTCCTTCCGCCGCCGCTCGCGCTCGCGCGTCGCGCGCTCCGAAGGGATGCGGATTTCCTCCACGCCCGGCTGGCGCGGCGTTGCCTTGACCTGGCGCACGAACTCCGACATCTGGCTCTTGAACTCGCCGCCGGGCAGCATCGCGTCCGGATCGACCGCCCAGAACAGGAAGCCGTAGTCCCGCACCTGCCCCTTCGCGAGCGCCGCGCCGGCGAGTATGCCGAGCGCCTGGATCGCGAACGACAAGCCGTAGCCTTTGTGGCCGCCGAACGGCGCTACGCCGCCCTTCAGCACGGCCGCCGCGTCGCGCGACGCCCTGCCGTGCTCGTCGAAGCCCACGCCCTCGGGCAGCGGCTCGTTGAGGTGGGCGTGCAGCATCACCTCGCCCCACATGAACGAGGCAGTGCCCATGTCGAAGATCACCGGCCCGTCATCGGAGGGAAAACCGAAGCAGATCGGGTTGGTGCCGAGCACCGGACGCGCGGCGCCTGGCGGGAGCACGCGCGGAAACGCACTCGAAGCATGGAATGCCACGAGTCCTTCACGCACGATCCGCTCGACGAAATAGGCGTTGCGGCCGCTGTAGTAGCTGTTGTACGCGCCGACCGACGCCATGCCGGCCGCCCGCGCCTTCCTGGCCGCCACTTCGGCGGCGCGGTAGGCAACGATGTAGCCAACGTTGTTGCCGCCGTCCAGCAGGGCGGACACGGGTGTCTCGTGCACGATCCTCACTGGCGAGCGCTCTTTGCGCGTTTTCTCGTCGCCGGCGATGGCCAGTATCCGCGGCAGGCCGGCAAACTTATAGCCGCACAAAGCGTTGTCGACGAGCTGGTCGACGATGATGCGCGCGTCCTCCACGCTGTAGCCGATGCGCTGCAACGCCCCCTCGCCGAGCACCACAGCCTCTGCCACGCTCAACCGCACGCTATGGGGCGTATCCACGTCGAGGAGATCGTCAGTTTTCAATCGCTTTTACCCCGCCAATCGCAAACCAACTCAGCCACGGAAACACACGGAAGGCCGCGGAAAAATAACGGAACAAAAACACCAACCACATCGGCCGCGCAGAAATCCCACCGCTCGCTGAACGTAAAAGCGGTCTTAAAACCATGCTTAGCAGCTTGATGCAAAACTCTTGAAAGCCCGTTCGTGTTGAGCGTAACGAAGTGGAGTCGAAACATGAACGACAGGAATTCAATGAGTTGTTCACCCTTCGACTCCGTGCGTGCGCGCTACGCTCAGGGCGAACGGGGTTTTGCATCACCCTGTTAGATTCCTGCGCTCTTTTTTTTCGAGATTGGCCCGGTCTTTGCATCCGATTCCGTGTCTTCCGTCTTCCGTCTTCCGTGTGTTTCCGTGGCTAAAATCTCTCTTTCACTCGAGAGCGATGCCCTCACCCAGCTGCAAGTCCGGTACATGGTCTGGCTCCTCGGGCGTTGGCCGATTGTCGGTGCGCGGGTTGCGCCGGTCAAGCAAGCCCGATGCTCTCAGATTCGGCTATTTCTTTCCTTGGTTGAGGTAAACGGGAGCGATGGCGCGATTCAGGGCTGTGGCGGCGGGTGCGTCGGGCGCCTGGCCGAGGTAATGCCCGGTAAAGCGCCGGTGTGGGCGCGCATCGTCCGGAAACACGGACTCGCACCCACGCCGTACGGGCAGGCCGCGGTCTGGTCGTACGGCGATTTCGTTTTTCAGCCGGAGTACGACATCATGTCCGACATGACCAGGGCGCGGCAGTACGGGTTCCACGAAACGCTGGACACCGAGCGCATGTTCATCGAATTGTTCGACTTCTACCGGTCGCAGCGGATCATTCCGGCGCGCTAGCAGCCTGTCGGACTTGAAGTTCCGACACGCTGCTAAATGCAAAACGTTTCACGATTCGCGGCTCTCCATTCACGTTCACGATCCAGGTTCTACCTTTCATCTTTGACGGTTCCCAATGAGAGGAGCGAACAGCATGAAGACGACACGGAACAGCTGGTACAGGGCTATCGCCGCGGCGGGCATCGCAGCGCTCCTGGCAGCGTGCGCGGCCGAGATGCGCTCTCAACACGACACCCAGGACGTCAGCATCGGCGACCAAGACCTTGGCGGCGTGGTCGCGAGCGCGAAGGGACCGGAAGCCGGCGTCTGGGTGATCGCCGAAACGACCGATCTACCGACGAAATTCACCAGGATCGTTGCCACCGACGATCGCGGGCGCTACGTCATGCCCGATCTTCCCAAGGCCAATTACAGCGTATGGGTGCGCGGCTACGGACTGGTCGATTCGGCCAAGGTCACGACGGCGCCCGGAAAACTCCTCAATCTGAAAGCGGTTACGGCGCCCAATGCCGCCGCCGCGGCGGAGTACTACCCGCCCATCTACTGGTACTCCATGCTCAGGATCCCGGGGAAAAGCGAGTTTCCCGTAGGACCGATGAAAACCCAGCCCGAGTGGCTGAACCAGCTCAAGACGACGGGCTGCATGTCGTGCCACGCGCTCGGCACCAAGGGCATGCGCACGATGCCCAAGGACT
>CAZQJF010000609.1:0-2747 GCA_964593735.1 uncultured Streptomycetaceae bacterium
GTTGGCATGACCTGCTTGACGAAGCGGTGTTTTCCGGTGAAGAGCAGGTAATGCTTGCCGACGGCGCGGCCGATCATGGTGATGCCGGTCCTGTTTGCGATCTCGTAGCCCATCTGGGTGAGTCCCGAGCGCGAAACGAGGAACGGGATGCGCATCTGTGCAGTCTTGATGACCATCTCCGAGGTCAGCCGGCCGGTCGTGTAAAAGATCTTGTCCGAGCCGTCGATGCCGTCCAGCCACATCTGCCCGGCGATTGCGTCCACCGCGTTGTGGCGCCCGACGTCTTCGACGAATGTGACGATCTCCGCACCGTTCGCGAGGGCGCAGCCGTGCACGGCGCCGGCGCTCTTGTAGATGGTCTCGTGGCGCCGCACGGTATCGAGCAGGCCGTAGAGCGTTTCCTCGGTGAGCCGCACGTCGTCGCGCAAGGTGATGGTATCGATTTCCTCCATCAGGTCGCCGAACACCGTGCCCTGGCCGCAGCCGGTCGTAACCGTGCGCTTCCGCATCCTTTCGTTCATTTTCCTCTGCGCTCCCTCGGCGCGATTCCGGGTCGTCACCGCTACCGCATCGGTGTCCCAATCCACCTGGACCTCGGCGATCTCCTCGACCGAGCCGACCAGGCGCTGGTTACGCAGGTAGCCGATGGCGAGCGCCTCGGGCGCCTGGCCGAGCGTCATCAACGTGACGATCTCCCGCTTGTCGACGTAGAGGGTGAGCGGATGCTCGCCTGCGATCGGCGTGGCGAGCGACTCGCCCTTCTCGTTCAGCGCCTCGACTTCAAACGTCAACGGCCGGGTGGCGTGAGTAATTCTCGGCCTGTGTGGATTCTTCATCTAAGGGATGAGGGGAGGAGGAGGGAGATTATTCGAAGCGGTGCAAGGAGCGGCAGCCTCTGGGATGCGTCGCGATAGATTGCCTCATCCCTCAGCCGCCGATGTAAGACATCTCGACTTTCCGCAGCTTCGCGGTCTCCGCGGTGCGGATCTCGGAGTATCGGTCGGCTCGTTTCGTCCAGATTGCATTTATCGCGTCGTGGAGGCCGGCGTCCGAAACGCCGCTGCGCAGCAGGGCCCGCAGATCGTGACCCTCGGTGGCGAACAGGCAGGTGTAGAGCTTGCCTTCGGTTGACAGGCGTATCCGGGTGCAGTCGCGGCAGAACGCCTGGGTCACCGAGGCGATGACGCCGATCTCGCCGCTGCCGTCGCGGTAGCGCCAGCGCTCCGCGACTTCACCGGTGTAGTTGGCGCCGACGGGCTCCAGCGGCATCTCGGCGTCTATCATCCCGATGATTTCGCGCGCCGGGACGACGTCGTCCATGCGCCAGCCGTTGGTGTGTCCGACGTCCATGTATTCGATAAAGCGCAGGATGTGACCGGTGCCGCGGAAATGGCGCGCCATCGGCACCACGCTCGCTTCGTTCGTGCCGCGCTTCACCACCATGTTGATCTTCACCGGCACGAGTCCCGCGGCGGCGGCGGCGTCGATACCTTCGAGCACCTTGGCCACCGGGAAGTCCACGTCGTTCATCTGCCGGAAGGCGGCCTCGTCCAGCGAGTCGAGGCTGACCGTTATGCGCTGCAGGCCGGCCGCTTTCAGCGCGTGCGCCTTGCGCTTGAGCAGCGAGCCGTTGGTCGTGAGGGTGAGGTCGAGGCCCGGTATGCGCGAGAGCATCCCGATCAACTCCTCGAGGTTGCGCCGGATGAGCGGTTCGCCGCCGGTCAGCCGGATCTTTTCGACACCGAGGCCCCGGAACGCGCGCGCGACCCGCTCGATCTCTTCGAAGGTCAGGAGTTCTTTGCGCTCGAGAAACTGGTAGTCCTTTCCGAACACCTCTTTCGGCATGCAATAGACGCAGCGGAAATTGCATCGATCGGTGACGGAGATCCGCAGGTCGCGCAACGGCCGCCCCAGCCGGTCACGGACCGTGGCGATCACCGCATCTTGATTCTTCGACATTCAGGCCGGCTCGGGTCGGATAAGCATATTGGGATTATCGCGCATGAGCCGGCCTGGGAAAACACTGTTTGTAAATCAACTATTTGGGAGCTGTCTTGGTTGCACCTGGTCGGCACCTGGCGCACAATGCGCGCATGCCGGAAAACGAAAAAGCGAACCTTGAAGTGATCCCCAGCACAACGGCGCCCTATGCGCTCGGCGTCATCATGGAACGCGGATTGATAACCGGCCGTTGGAGCGGCGAGCGGTGGGAAGCCAAGGGTGTCGTGCGCGACACCCTGCCCGCGGGCGCCCCGGAGCAGGTGATCTTTCGCGACGAGCGCAATACCCAGATCCTGTTTCCCGGATTCGAGTTGAAGCTGCGGCGCGACGAGGCCGAAGGCTACTACCTCAACATCACCTCGCCGCTGCCCAAGGTCTTCGTGCTGTGGCGTAAGGACGAGGGCGACGAGATTGCCCGCCCGCGGATGCTCACGGTGAGTTTCAACGAGGGTGCCCGCTGGATGGATGGCGGCGAGACCGTGGATGGCGTGGCGCTGCCCGTAGAACTGCTGTCGTGGATCGGTGAATTCGTCGAGCGCAATTACGAGGGCGAGCCCAGGAAAAAGGGCCGTTGGGCGAGCAACAAGGACAAAGGCGTCGGCTTTCGTGGGTGACAGCGAGAAAAAATTTTCCGCCGGCGCGCCAGCCGGTGCTCCCGCGTCCGGCAACCAGGACGCCTTCCTGTCGCGCTGGTCGCGGCTGAAGGACGAAGCGCGCCAGGCGCCGGCCCAGCCGGCGCCGGAAAG
>CAZQJF010000610.1:0-2746 GCA_964593735.1 uncultured Streptomycetaceae bacterium
ATGACTATGGTCTGGGCTGCCTGCGTGGTCGCGACCGCGCCGATCGCTTTCATGGGTTGGATCGGAAACGGGGCCTTGTAGTAAAGGCCCGAAACGATATTGGCGATGCCGAAAGCGAGCAGGATCCCGTAGGGATCCATTTTCAGGAGACTGATGTAAGCGACGACGAAGGGAACCAGCGTCCCCAGATCGCCAAACGCGCCCGCCCACTCCATCCGGTCGAAGCGGTTGCGCGCGATGGTCGTCTGCCCTAGCGCTCCTTGTTCTTGCGGCACGCTTCCTCCTATCCGAGCCGAAATGTGGAACAGAACGGTCTTACTCGACTGTTGTACTACAATGACTTCCGGTGCGGCAACAGCAAAACGAGCGCGATCGCGGTAAAGCACGCTCCCGCATAGTACGTGGTGGCTGCCCCAAATTTGTCCCACAGCAGCCCCGCCAACACGCTGGCAACCAACATCGCCAGTCCGCTCACGAGATTGAAGAATCCGAAGGCAGTTCCCCGTAGTTGAGGCGGAGCAGCGGCTGCGACCATCGTTGCAAGCAAGCCCTGGGTCATGCCCATGTGCAGTCCCCACAGGATGATCCCGGCAGCGATGCCGATGAGGTTCTGCGCCTGGGCAAGCACCAGATCGGCAACCACTAACGTGGCAAGCCCTGCAGCGAGGAGTGCTTTGTGGCTCAAGCGATCCGCGAGGCGTCCCATCGGGTAAGCCGACGCGGCATAAACCACATTCATCACCACAAGAACAAGGGGGGCGTAAGCATCCGTCAGACCGAACTGCTGGGCCCGCAATATGAGGAAAGCTTCGCTGAAGCGCGCCAGCGTGAACACTCCGCCTATGGCAACCACCCACCAGTAGCCCCGCCCCATGTCGCGCAGCACGGCCCAGCGCACGGGTGTCCTGAACTCACCGCGTGGACGAACCGTGGCCGGCTCCTGGACTCCAAACACCAACAACAGTACGGCCAGCGCAGCCGGTATGACGGCAAACCAGAACACCGTCCGGAAGTCTCCCGCGAAAAGCAACATCAGACCAATGGCCAGCACGGGTCCAAGGAAGGCGCCCACGGTATCAAGCGACTGCCGCAGGCCATAGGCAGCGCCGCGTATCTCCGGGGGCGTCAGGTCCGCAACCAGCGCATCGCGCGGTGCCCCGCGTATTCCCTTGCCGATCCGATCCATGAACCGCGCGACCAGCACCCAGTGCACCGAAAACGCCAGCGCGAAGATCGGCTTCGAGATAGCGCCCAATCCGTAGCCCAATACGGTCAGGCCCTTCCGCTTTCCAAGGTAGTCGCTGATCGTTCCGGAAAACACTTTCACGATCAGGGCAGTCGATTCCGCCACCCCTTCAACGACGCCAACCAGGAACATGGACGCGCCGAGGCCCGAAACCATGAAAACCGGGAGCAAGCTATGGATCAGTTCCGAAGAAATATCCATGAACAGGCTGACGAACCCGAGCATCCAGACGCCACGCGGTATTTTTTGAGCTGGACTCACAAAGTCCCGGTGTTCAGATCACAGCGCGGGGGATGAGGACCAGAGCCTTACGGTCTCGGCGCGCAAGTTGCAGGACATACTGCGCGCGCTGCCGGAAGGAACCGAGATAGTGCTGGACACGCGAAACCATCGCCTGCAGGTGCGTGCGGGCAAGAGCCGCTTCAGTGAAATCGCAACGAATGCAAACGTAGTTAGGGCGAATTCGGCTGAACATAAAGAGAGCGGTTTCCGGGGCGTGTTCGCGACCCTTCAAGCACGCTCCATGGGATATCCCGCGAGCCTCCACTCCGGCAAGCCCGCCTCGAGCCTGCGCGCCTTGATCCCCTTCCTGCGCAGCAACGATACGGCATCGTAGGACATCAGGCAGTACGGCCCGCGGCAGTAAGCGACGACCTCGTGGCGCCTGGGCAGCTCGCGCAAGCGCTTCTGAAGTTCGTGGATGGGTATGTTGATCGCGCCCGGCAGGTGGCCGGCCGCGTACTCTTCGGGCGGCCGCACGTCGAGGACAGTCACCAGGCCCTTGCGCGCCCGGTCGAGCAACTCTTTCGCCGGCACCGGCTCGAGGTCGTCCTTCCGGGTCAAATAGAGCCTGACGATGCGCTCCACCTCCGCGACATATGCCTGCCCCACCCGGCCGATAGCAGAGAGCAGCCCCACCACCTCGTCTCCGGCGAGACGGTAGAAGACGTACAGACCCTCTTTGCGGGCGACGATCAGACCTGCTTGCCGCAGCTTCTGGAGGTGTTGAGACGTATTCGCGACCGTTGCTCCGCTCAGAGTTGCGAGCTGCTCCACGTTGCGTTCGGCCTGCGCGAGCAATTCAAGAAACTCGATCCGGGTGGGGCTGGAGAGCGCCGTGCCGATGCGGGCCAGGTTGGTGAAGATGTCCCGCTTCGCATTGGTTGACATCCGTATTCCTCTGTTCTACTATTCAAGTGATTACTTGATTATAAGCATACTTGACTACCGTGTCCATTCTAACCGCCGCCAAAGCGAACGCGCCATGACCGAGTTCGAGGGGCTGATCCGGCTTGGGGCTTTCCTGGCCGTTTTCGTCGCGGTGGCCCTGTGGGAAGTTCTTGCTCCGCGCCGAAGACAGGAGTTCGGGCGGCTGGCGCGCTGGCCGCACAACCTCGGTCTGCTGTTGGTGGACGTGATTCTGCTGCGGGTGCTGGCCCCCGGTGCCGCCATTGCCGTGGCTATAGCGGCGGAAAGCGGCGGATGGGGGCTGCTCAACGC
>CAZQJF010000611.1:0-2742 GCA_964593735.1 uncultured Streptomycetaceae bacterium
TGCCAGCCTGGAAGTCTACTTCGAGTTCTACAACCACCGCCGGCCGCACAGCTCGCTCGCCGACCGCACGCCCGACGAAGCCGACCGCACCCCGCTCCCTCCAGCCGTCAACCAATGAGCCGCAGGTCCACCGCTACCGACCGCCCCGCAACGACAAACTCACTTCCCGGGCGACGACAATTAGACTTCCCTACTTGATTGGCGGGTATTGAGGGGGTGTAGGGGAGCGAAGCTCCCCACCGGTCGGTTCCGATCCCCTCATTGATAAATCAAGGGAGGGGTGCAGGGGAGGGAGCTTGGCTCCCTCCCCGCTCCCGGATTGTCAGGGACGCACGTCGTGCGGTGCGCTTACGCCTTGCTGCGCGCTTTCGCGGTGGTGGCGCGCTGGCTCTCGCCGGTGAACTCGAGGATGGTGGCGTGATGCACGAGCCGGTCGATAGCCGCCATGGTGGTCATCGGATCCTTGAAGATCTGGTCCCACTGGCTGAAGACCAGGTTGGAGGTGATCACGACGGTTTTGCGCTCGTAACGTTCGGCCAGGAAGTGGAAGAGCACCTCCATCTCCTCGCGGGATTGCTGGACGTAGCCGATGTCGTCGATGACGACGGCGTCGAAGCGCTGCAGCCGCTGGATCGCCTGGGGCAGCTTCAGTTCGCGTTTGGCCACGAGCAGTTGGGTGACCAATCGGAAAGCCGGCACGAAGAGCACTTGGAGCTGATGGCGGCAGATCCACTCCCGGGCGATGGCGGCGACGAAGTGCGTCTTGCCCCGTCCGGCCAGGCCGAAGCAGAGCAGGTTGTCACCGCGGCGCACGAAGTCGGCTTCGAGCAAGGCAGGCAACTGTCGGCGGATTTTGTCCGGCAGGATTTTCGCGTCCAGCGATTCGAGGGATTTGCCCGCGGGCAGATTCGAGTCCTTGAGCTGGCGGGCGATCTTGCGTTGGAGCCGGTCATTGGCCTCCGCTTCGAAGAGGTAGGAAAGGAAGCGTGGATAGCCCCAGTTCTCGGCTTCCGCCCGCAGGATGGCTGGATCGTATTCGCGAGCGATCGTCGGCAGGTGCATCGCGCGCAACAGCAGCGCCAGTCCGTGGGCCGGACTCGCGGCAGGCGTGGAGGCGCTCATGAGGCCACCTCGATCGCGGCAACCGCGATGTCCTGCGCGATCAGACCATCGTAGGCGTTCAGATCAGGGATGAACGCCGCGATCTGCGTCGGACGCGCGGCGATCGGCTCACGCAGTCCGGGCTCGACCACGTCGGCCAGCGGCAGGGCGCCGTCTCGCAGGACGCGGCCCAAGGCGCCGGCGACCCGGTCCTCGCCGAACTCGGCGGCGAGTTGGAGCAGGCGCAGATAGCGCGCACTGGCTTTGCCCGATTCGGCCGCCTCGAGCCGGTCGTAGGCCTGGCGGAACACCGCCCGGGGGAAAAGCTCCTCGCGGTAGAGATAACGGGCGAACGCCCCGGGCTTGCGGACCAGCGAGTCAATGACGTGACGGTAGTCGATGCGCGGCTCCTGCCCGTGCGAGCGGGGATAGACCGCCACCGTTTCGCCCAGATAATGGATACTGACTTCGGCCTCGCTCACGCGTGCCTGCACCATCGCGCCGATCAGCCGCGACGGCACCGAGTAGGCGCAGTTTTTCACCCGGGCGGTGCAGTAGCAGGAGACGCGCGTGGCGATCTCCTGCGCCTGGGGAAAACGCGTCGCCGGCAGCGCCCGCAAACAAGCCGTTTCCTCCGCGATGCGACTCGCGCGCAGCGCATTGATCCCGGTGCAGACCTTCGCCACGAACGCGGCGTAGTCGCCGACCTGGGCAAAATCACGGCTGCCGCGCAGCAGCAGGTGTTGTTTGAGCCGGCGCTTGAGGTGGCCCTGGGCCGATTCCACATCGCCGTTTTGATTCGGACACTTCACCGCGATCGTCCGCGGCTCGACGCCCAGATGCGCGCACATCGCCAGATACTCCGCGTTGTAGCCGCGCTCGCTCTGGCCGCGCCGCAACTGATGGGTGGCGGTGGAACTCTGGTCGGTCTGCAATTGCGCCGTCACGCCGCCCAGCCGCCAGTAGGCCTCCTGCACGCCCAGCTTGAGCGAGAGCACCGATTCGGACTGGCAAGGCACGGCCCACTCCCAGTTCGAGTACGGCAGGACCGCGTGGGCGAGTTGGTGCGGATACGCCTGCCCGCCGATCGTGATCCCCAGCTCGTTCGCATGCGTCCAATCAAACTGCAGACTCTGCCCGGGCTCGCGCACCTGCGCGAAACACACTTCCCTGGCGGGCCCATGCTGCCGGCGCCACTGCGTCACCCGTCGCTGGAACGTGCGCAACGCCGACCCCTCCACGCGCCCGGGATGCTCGGCGAGCAGATGTTCGAAAAGCATCTTCGCCTCCAGCTCCGGCGTTTGCTCCAGCCAGCGCTGGGCCGCCGGCCAGATCGCCTCGAGCGGATCCGGCCGCGTCCGCCACGTATGCTCCACCTTCACCTCCTGCGGCCCGTGCCCCAATCGCAGGTAACGGCGCGCCGTCTTTGCATCGATCCCCGCTTTCATCGCGGCATGCAAGAGCACACCCCGGTTATTGTATTCCTTCATGAGTCGTTGGAACTGCTGATCGGTGATGAGCATGGGCCTGCGTGCAGGCCCGATCGTACCGACCGCGCAGACCAACGGCTCCTACAAATCCCCGGTCAAAAACAGGGAAGTGCAATTGTCGTCAGCACGGAGCCATGACTGTCGCGGGGGG
>CAZQJF010000612.1:0-2730 GCA_964593735.1 uncultured Streptomycetaceae bacterium
GAGGGGAGATTTCAGGGGTAAATGGCTTGTCAACCATTTACCGAACACTCAATAAAGGGGCTCCCCAGCGCTCCGCCTCCGGTGCTCCTTGCCTCCCCGATCGAAAGAATATATATTCCTTCATCATGACGTTACGGCAGACTTCATCGCTTTCACCGATTCTCCTTCCCGCCCGCCTGCTGCCGGCCGGCCTGCTGCTGCGCCCGCACGGCGCATAATCCTTTAACTTCCATCATCGGGTTTTGAGTTCGGGCGCGGACCGGGCGCCCGGAGAATTGGTGTGAGGGGATAACTCCCTTCATACTCCCCTTGAACCTATCCAATGGGCCATCCGCAGCGCGGTCCCGGCTGCGATGGACATGACAGAACGGAGACCGTCATGGCTAAAGACAAGCTGATCATATTCGATACGACGATGCGCGATGGCGAGCAGAGCCCCGGCGCGTCCATGAGCAGGGAAGAGAAGCTGCGTATCGCGCGCCAGCTCGAGCGCATGCGCGTGGACGTGATCGAGGCGGGCTTCCCCGCGTCGAGCGATGGCGATTTCGAGGCGGTGCGGGCGGTCGCCAAGGCCATCAAGGACGCCACCATCTGCGGGCTCGCGCGCGCGAACGAGAAAGACGTCCGCCGCTGCGGCGAAGCGGTGCGGGAAGCCGTCTCGCCCCGGGTGCATACCTTCATCGCTACCTCACCCATACACATGGAGAAGAAGCTGCGCATGGAGCCCTCGCAGGTGATCGACCAGGCGGTGCGGGCGGTGCGCTGGGCGCGGGAGTACAGCAGCGACGTCGAGTTCTCCCCCGAGGACGCCGGCCGTTCGGATATCGACTTCCTGTGCCGCATACTGGAGCAGGTGATCAAGGCCGGCGCCACCACTATCAACGTGCCCGATACGGTGGGTTACACGCTGCCCGACCAGTTCGGCGGCCTGATCCGCACGCTGCGCGAGCGCATCCCCAACTCCGACAAGGCGGTATGGTCGGTGCACTGCCATAACGATCTCGGGCTCGCGGTCGCCAACTCGCTCTCGGCGGTGTTGAATGGAGCACGCCAGGTCGAGTGCACGATCAACGGTCTGGGGGAGCGCGCCGGCAATGCGTCGCTGGAGGAAATCGTGATGGCGGTGCGCACGCGCCAGGACATGTTCACCTGCGATACCGGCATCGACGCGACGCAGATCGTTCCGGCATCGAAGCTCGTTTCCGGGATCACCGGCTACCCGGTGCAGCCCAACAAGGCGATCGTCGGCGCCAACGCCTTCGCGCACGAGTCCGGCATCCACCAGGACGGGGTCCTGAAGCACCGCGAGACCTACGAGATCATGAGCGCGGAATCCGTGGGCTGGAGCACCAACCGGCTGACCTTGGGAAAGCTTTCCGGGCGCAACGCCTTCAAGACACGGCTGCAGGAACTCGGCATCGAGCTCTCGTCCGAGGAGGCATTGAACGCCGCTTTCAAACGCTTCAAGGACCTCGCCGACAAGAAGCGCGAGATATTCGACGAGGACCTGCAGGCGCTGATCAGCGAGGAGGGAATCGACCACGTGGAGAGCGAGCACTTCAAGCTCGTCTCGCTCACCGCGCACTCCGAAACCGGTGAGTCTCCGTACGCGAAGATCGTCGTCACGGAGAATGGCAAGGAGCGGCGCTCAGAAGCGCAGGGCAGCGGCCCGGTGGATGCATCCTTCAAGGCGATCGAGACCCTCGTCGCGAGCGGGGCGGAGCTGTTGCTCTACTCCGTCAATAACATCACCACCGGCACCGACTCCCAGGGCGAAGTCACCGTGCGGCTCGCCAAGGACGGGCGCATCGTCAACGGGCTGGGCGCCGACACCGACATCGTGGTCGCTTCGGCGAAGGCCTACATCAATGCGCTGAACAAGCTGCACTCGAGGCTGGAGCGGGTGAATCCCCAGCTTTAGCGCGCACGGCGCAGGGATAGGCGCGAGAAATTACGACTGCACCCGCCGCGCGCGCTAAAGCTAAATCGACGCGGCGCGTCGCAAACTCTGATGGGTCGTAACGATTGGGGCATGACAGCGGACAAGAATCTGCACGACCAGGTGAAGCGGCCTTGCTCCTATTTATTGCTCCCTAACCCCCTGATCCATCCTCCTATCGCGCGACCCAGCGACCCAAATCCCGCCTTCCCCGCGGGAGCCGGGCTTATCGCCATATCACGGGCGCGCTTGAGCACGCTCGCCCAATCACCAATGGCCGGCTGTCTGAGCAGCCTAGCGGTCGGATACCACGGGCTGTCGTCGCGCTCGAGCAGCCAGCGCCACCCGGGCGCATAGGGCAGCAAGATCCATAATGGTTTGCCCATTGCGCCCACGACGTGCGCCATACTGGTGTCCACGGCGAAAACTCCATCCATCAGTTCCACCAGGGCTGCCGTGTCGGCGAAATCCTTCAGCTCATCGCCAAAATGGAGGAAGTTCCTGCGTGCCTCCAGGACCGCCCGGTCGGCAGGACGCACGTCCTTCTGCAGGCTCACGAACTGCGCCTGCGCGGAGAGCGGGGGCGCAAACTCTGCGAGAGGAATCGAACGGTTGTGGTCGTTCTCCTGCTCCGGGTTGCCCGACCATACCAGCCCGATGCGCGGCAAGGTGCTGTCGCCCAGTCTGCTCTGCCATTCACGGACACGCAGAGGGTCGCTGACGATGTATGGAAGCTCTGCGGGGACAGTCGCCAGAGTCGTGTTGAAGGCGAGCGGCAGGCTGAGCAGCGG
>CAZQJF010000613.1:0-2705 GCA_964593735.1 uncultured Streptomycetaceae bacterium
GAGGGATGAGGGATGAGGGACGAAGGACAAGGGATGGGTGAGAACAGAATTGCCGCGGTAGAACGTATCGGAAATCTGCCGAACGCTGCCTATCGCCGCTTCGAGAGCATGCGCGAGTACGAAGCGGTGATAGACGTCCTGATTCCGCAGACGCAGCGCACGATACGCATCTTCGACCGGTCGCTCTCGCGCGCATACAATTCGAGCGAGCGCTGCGGCGCGCTGCGCCGGTTCCTGCTCGCGGGCCGCGCCAACCGCCTGGAGATCGTGCTCCACGACACCACCACGCTCGAGCGCGACTGCCCCCGTGTCCTCGACCTCCTGCGCCTGTTCAGCACGGCCGTGAAGGTCCATGAGACGCTCAAGGCCGCGAAGCACGTCTACGATCCGTTTGCGATCTTCGATGCGAGCCATTACGTGCATCGCTTCCACTACAACCATTTGCGCGCCGCGCAGGGCAGCAACGACGTGAACGGCGCGCAGCTGCTGCTCGACCGCTTTGCCGAGATCTGGGAAGCCTCCGCACCGGCTGTTTCGGCAAACACCACCGGCCTGTAGCAGGCAGTCCTGGCGGACGGACCGGCGCACATTCCATCAGCTTTGAAGCCTCTAACAGTCTGTTGAAATTCTCCGTTCGCGCTGAGCGTAGCGCCGCAGGCGCGGAGTCGAAGCGTGCCAACTACCTGATTGTAAGTCGTTCATATTTCGACTCCGCTTCGCTACGCTCAATACGAACGGCTCTCTTGGCGATTTTCAACAAACTGCTAAGGAAGCTCCGAACAACCGGGAAGTCGTCATTCCCGCGCAGGCGGGGAATCCAGTCGATTCCGTTCGTTACTGGACCCCAGCCGTCGCGAGCATGACTTGTTCAGAGGTTCCCTGAGCGGTCGTTCCACAATATGACGATGCGCTTCCTGCAACAAACGCTGCTAAAATAACGACTGCGGCCGGCTCCGGGTCGGTCGTCGATTTTGGTCGGCTCGCTCCGGCCGTCGCTATTGTTGGCGTCGACAATTCACCTATTAAAAGGGACAAAATTATGATCCGCCCGCTCCTCCTCGCTGCCTTGATCGCATTTGGTCTTACTGCCTGCAAACCGGAACCGCCCAAGCCCGAGCCCGCGGCTGAGCCAGCAATGCCGGTCCAGCCGGCTCCCACGCCGCCGCCACCGCCCGCCGCGGAAGCTCCGAAGCCTGACGCGGGCGCACCGGCTGGCGCACCGGCTGGTGACATGATGATGAAGGATGAAATGAAAAAAGATGAAATGAAGATGGATGAAATGAAGAAAGACGAGATGAAGAAGGACTCCTCGCCGTTCCCGTCGGGCTCGGGACCTGGCGGCAAGTAGTCCTGAGACAGCAAGAATAGCCGGCCTTCGGGCCGGCTTTTTTTGTGTACGTATCGCGACTGACCCGCGCAAGCGACAGTTGTGAAATAATTCAAGCGATCATCATTGAGGGGAGTCCTGACCGATGAAAATTTCCAGATTTCAGGCGCAGATCGTGCGCTTGCCCGCCGATGAGCCGCTCGCCGGCGGCCCCGAAACCGCGGGCGCAACGCGCAATGTCGTAACGCTCCGGCTGGGCACCGACGAGGGTGTCGAGGGCATCGGGTATACGTTCTTCGGCGCCGCATTGACCGGGGCGCTCAGGCAGGCGGTGGAATCGCTGGCGGCGCTCACCGTGGGCGAGGATCCGCTGCGCACCGAAGCGATTACCGGCAAGCTGCGCGCCGCTGCCGCCGGCTCCGGCCCCGGGGGCATACTCACGCTCGCCCTTTCCGCCATCGACATCGCGCTCTGGGACATCAAGGGCAAGACATTGAACCTGCCGCTATGGCAGATGATCGGGGGCTTCCGCGATCGCGTCCCGACCTACGCGAGCGGCGCGCTGATGCGCACGTTTCCGCTGGAGCACCTCGTAAAAGCGGGCCCCAGGCTGGTCGAGAAGGGCTTCCGGCAGATGAAGACGCAGCTCGCGCTGCCCGGGGACACTTCGCCCACGCGCGAAGTGGAGCACATCCGGCGCGTCCGCGAGAGCGTCGGCCCGGACATCGACCTGATGTGCGACATCAACCAGCGCTGGAGGGTCGAGCAGGCGATAGACATCGGGCGGCGCATCGAGGACGCGCACCTCTTCTGGCTCGAGGACGTCACCACCGCCGACGATTACCAGGGGCTGGCCCGCGTGACCGACGCGCTCGCGACGCCTGTCGCCGGAGGCGAGTACCTGTACGGCCCCGCCCCGTTCCGCCAGATGCTGGAGGCGCGCTCGGTGGACATCGTGATGATCGACCTGCTGCGGGCGGGCGGCGTCACGCAATGGCTCAAGATCGCCGGGATGGCGGAGGCCTACAACCTGCCGGTGGTAAGCCACCTCGTGCCCGAAATCCACGTCCACCTCGTTGCCGCCGTGCCGAACGGCCTGACGGTGGAATACATGCCGTGGACGTTCAAGCTGTTCGAGGAAGTGCCGGTTCCCGAAAAGGGCGAGCTCGCCGTGCCGCGCAAGCCCGGGCTGGGGCTCAAGTTCGATGAAGCGGCGCTGAAGCGCTACGCGGCGTGAGCAATATTAGCCGCCGATAAACGCCGATGGACGCCGATGAAATACAAACAACAATCGAACGCCACCGCTCTCCCGCGGCCGCTCAGCGACAGCGCTGCGACCGTCGGGTGCAGCGCGAGTTCGACCGAGCATGTTTACGTT
>CAZQJF010000614.1:0-2693 GCA_964593735.1 uncultured Streptomycetaceae bacterium
CAACCAGGAGATTGAGGCCGTGCATGGCATCCTTTCTGGCTTTCATCTCAATAGCAGAAACAGAAATTATCCGTGGCTGAAATCGGATTTCTTGAGGCCATTTCTACAAGTCATTTCATAAATGGCTGTTGTTCGTCCTTCGACTCCGGCCGTTCGTCCTGAGCGTCGGAGGGACGACGGAGTCGAAGGATGAACGGGCGCAGTTTATCCTGAGCGTACCCTCCGTTCATGCTTCGACTCCGGCACAGCCTACGCTCAGCACGAACGGAGGGGGAGTCGAAGGGCTCAGGGCGAACGGGCATTTACGAAATGAGTTCTAGTCACCTGCCACTCCTTTTCCGCCCCGCGCGCGGGTAATGGCGGCCCACAGTCTGGAGGGCGTGAACGGCATATCGAGATGGTCGATGCCGAGCGGGCGCAGGGCATCGATCGCGGCGTTGACGAGGGCGGGTAACGAACCGCTGCAGCCGGATTCGCCCACGCCCTTTGCGCCGAGCGCGTTGGTCGGCGTCGGCACCGGGTGATCGTGCACTTCGATGTGTCGCAGCAACCCTGCGCGCGGCATCACGTAGTCCATGAAGCTGCCCGTCAGGAACTGCGCCGTCGCGGGATCGTAAACCGCGTGCTCGCCGAAGACCTGGCCTGCTCCCTGCACGACGCCGCCTTGCACCTGGCCTTCGACCAGCGTCGGATTGATGACGTTGCCCAGATCGTCCACGGCGATGTAGCGCGCGATGGACGCCGCGCCGGTCTCGGGATCGATCTCGACTTCGGCGATGTGGCAGCCGTTCGGATAGCTGGTGCCGTAGGTGCCCTCGGCGACGGTATTCAACGGGTGCGGCTTCGGTCCGGCCAGCGCGCGCGCGAGCTCGAGGTAGCCGAGGGAGCGGTCGCCGGCGGTGAAACGGCCTTCGTTGTAGCGCAGCTCGCTCGCCGGCACGCCCAGGCTGGCGGCTGCATGGGGACGCGCCAGCTCGATCAGCTTCTCGCCCAGCACGTGAAACGCGCTGCCGGTGCCCAGCGCTCCGCGCGAGCCGCCGGTGCCGTTGCCCACAAGCTCGGTGGATGGCGGGCGGGGGTGAAAGCGGATATGCGCGGGATCCACGCCGAGCCGTTCGGCCACGATCTGCGGAAACACGGTTTCGTGTCCCTGCCCGGAAGATTGGGTAACGGCGTAGAGCGTCATGGCGCCTTGATCGTCGAACTCCACGGCAACCTGGTCCTTGGGAGCGCCGCCGCCGCCGCCCGCCTCGAGGTAGGTCGCGATGCCTATGCCGCGCAGCTTGCCGGCGCGCTTCGCGGCTTCACGGCGGGACGGGAAACCGGACCAGTCGGCGCGTTGCAGAGCGTCGTCCATCACGGCTTCGAAATCGCCGGAATCGTAGGTCCCCGCGTTCGGCGTCTTGTACGGCATCGCGCCGCTCGGGATGAAATTCCTGCGGCGCAGCTCGATCGGGTCGAACCCGTGCTCGTGGGCGGCATAGTCGACCAGCCGCTCGATGGCGTAAGCGATGTCGGGGCGTCCGGCGCCACGGTAGGCCGACACCGGCACCGTGTTGGTGTATGCCAGCCGCGTGCGGGCGTACAGGGCGGGGATGCGGTAAACGCCCCCTATCGTGACGGTCAGATTCCTGGTGGCTATGAACGCCCCGAACGCCGCGCCATAGGCGCCCAGATCGGCGCGGTCGTCGAAGCGTATCGCGAGGAATTTCCCGTCCGCGTCCAGCGCGAGCTCGCCGGTGAGGGATATCGCGCGCCCGTGAAAATCGCTCACGAACACTTCGCTGCGGCTGCCTGTCCATTTCACCGGGCGCCCGAGCTTGCGCGCCGCGATCATCGCGGTGAAATACTCCGGATAGGCCGGCCCGCGCACGCCGAAGCTGCCCCCGACGTCCTGGGTCGCCATGACGATCTTGTCCTTCGCTAGGCCCGTGACCTGCGAAAGCTGGCCCACCATGCCGCCGACGCCCTGCAACGGCGCATACACCGTGTAGCGCCCGCTGGAAGCTTCAAAAGCCACCAGGCAGGCGCGTGGCTCCATGGCGTTTCCGACCAGCCGCTGGCTGTCCATGGTGAGCCTGCTCACGTATTTTGCCTGCGTGAATGCGGCGGCCACCGCCTGCTCGTCGCCCGATTCGAACTCGAATGCGAGGTTGCCTGGAACCTCGGCGTGGAGCTGCGGCGCGCCTTGCGCGACCGCGGCGTCGAAGCTTGCGACCGCCGGAAGTTCCCGGTACTCGACGGCTATGAGCTCCCTGGCGTCCTCTGCAATAGCCGCGGTATCCGCGACGACCATCACCACCGGCTCGCCCACGAAGCGCACGCGGCCGGTCGCGAGCACCGGGTAGTGCGGCTTGGGCATCTGCCTGCCGTTCTTTCCCGCGTAGCTGACGACGTTGGGCAGCGACTTGAAACCGGCTTCGCGCACGTCGTCACCCGTGAGCACCGCCCTGACTCCGGGATGCGCCAATGCCCGGGAGGCATCGACGCGCACGATTTCAGCGTGCGCCCGGTCCGCGCGCAGGAAAGCGGCATGCAACTGCTCCGGAAGGTTCCAATCGGAGGTATAGCGGCCGTGGCCTGAGACGAGCCGAAGATCTTCGCGACGAGACATAAAAGGGCAAGGATGAAGGATGAGGGATGAAGGATGAAGGATGAAGGATGAAGAAGGTGTAGGGCCAATCGTCTTCCTT
>CAZQJF010000615.1:0-2689 GCA_964593735.1 uncultured Streptomycetaceae bacterium
GGGGCCGGGCGCAGCTTCATCGCAGGCGCCGATATCCGCCAGTTCGGGAAGCCGCGCCCGGTGCTCGCGTTGAGCAGCCACGACGTGCTGGACCGGAGCACGAAGCCGATCGTCGCGGCGATCCACGGCTTCGCGCTGGGCGGCGGACTCGAGCATGCGCTTTCCAGCCACTACCGGGTCGCCGTGCCGAGCGCAAAGGTCGGACTGCCCGAGGTGCTCATCGGCGTCCTGCCGGGCGGCGGCGGCACGCAGCGGCTGCCGCGCCTGATCGGCCCCAAGGCAGCGATGGAAATGATCGTCAGCGGGCGCCACGTGCCGGCGGAAGAGGCGAAGAAACTCGGCATCATCGACGAAATCGTGGATGAAAAGGACCTGCGCGGCGCGGCTATCCGCTTCGCGAAGAGCATCGCGGCGAAGCGCCCGCTGCCGCGCGTTCGTGACAAGTCCGAGCGGCTCGCCGAGGCGAAAGCCGACCCCGGCATGTTCGAAGCGATGCGCAAGTCGATTGCGAGGAAGGCGCGCAATCAGAAGGCGCCCTATAACTGCATCGCCTGCGTGGAAGCGGCCACCACGCAGCCGTTCGACGAAGGCATACAGACCGAGCGGCGGCTGTTCGCCGAGCTGGAGAATTCGGAGGAGGCGAAGGCGCTGCGCTATGCGTTTTTCGCCGAACGGGAGGTGGCCAAGATTCCCGGCGCGCCCAAGGACCTCAAGCCCCCGAAGGTAAAGACCGCCGCGGTGATCGGCGCCGGTACCATGGGCGGCGGCATCGCCATGAGCTTCGCCGATTTCGGGATCCCCGTGAAGGTGCTCGAGGTCTCGCGCGAGGTGCTCGACAAGGGCATGCAGCGCGTGCGCGACAACTACGCGGTCAGCGTGAAGCGCGGCAGCCTCAAGCAAGCCGAGATGGACCGGCGGCTGCCGCTGATAGAGCCGGTGGACAGTTACGAGGCGATCGGGGATTGCGACGTCGTCATCGAGGCGGTATTCGAGAGGGTGGACATCAAGAAGGAAGTGTTCGCCAGGCTCGACGCCGCGATGAAGCCGGGTGCGCTGCTCCTCACCAATTCGTCGGCGATAGACACGGACATCATGGCGGGCGTCACCAAGCGGCCGCAGGACGTCGCCGGGGCGCATTTCTTTGCGCCCGCGAACGTCATGAAGCTGTTCGAAGTGGTGAAGGGCACGAAGACATCGATCGAGACGATCGCCGGCGCCATGAAAGTGGGCCGCGACATCGGGAAGATCAGCGCGGTCGCCGGCACCTGCGACGGCTTTGCCGCCAACCGCAGCCGCGCGCCGTTCATCACCGAGATGATGCTGATGCTCGAAGAGGGTGCGCTGCCGGAGCAGGTCGACAAGGTGATGGTCGATTTCGGCTATCCGATGGGGCCGTTCGCGGTCAGCGACCTCTCGGGCCTCGACATCAGCTACGACACGCGCAAGCGCCGCGCAGCGGCCGATCCCGATTACCGCAAGCTGCACGTGCCCGATCGCCTGGTCGAGATGGGGCGCAAGGGCCAGAAGACCGGCGCCGGCTGGTACCGCTACGAGAAGGGCGACCGCACGCCGCATCCCGACGAAGTGGTGAAAAGCGTGATCGCGGACGTGGCGCGCGAGTTCGGTATCGAGCAGCGCACGTTCACCGACGAGGAGATACTGCGCCGCCTGCTGCTCGCCTCGGTCAACGAGGCGTGCAAGATCCTGGAGGAGGGTAAGGCGTACCGGGCGAGCGACATCGACGTCATGTGGCTGCACGGCTTCGGCTTCCCGCGCTATCGCGGCGGGCTGATGTTCTGGGCCGATACGATAGGCTCGCGCGAAGTCGGCGGCCAGATCGAGGAGTGGCACCGGCGTTACGGCGCGCGCTGGAAGCCGTCGGCGCTGTTGAAGGAGATCGCGGCCGCCGGCGGATCGTTCCGGGAGGCGAAACCGAAGATCGCGTTGTGACGGTTGTTCTGAGAATGACGGATGGAGCGAGACATGGAAAAGCGAGTGAAATCGGAGTTGAAGGTTTTCAACCAGTCGTCCGTCGCGGAGTCGCCCGGGGTCATCCCGGGGCTGCTGATCAGGAAGCTCGCGGGCAGCAGCGAGCATCCCAGCGAGCGGATCAGCGTGGGGCTGGCCACCTTCGGGCCGGGCACCCACGAGCACCTGCACTGGCATCTGATCGAAACCTTTCACTACGTCGTCGCGGGAAAGGGCGTCGTGAGGGACTTCGCAGGCAACCATTACGACGTCGGTCCCGGGGACGTGATCTACGGGCCGCCGGGCATGCGCGGCTCCCACGAGTGGGAGGTGAAGGAGATGCTGCAGATACTCACGATCAAGGGCACGAACGCGCCCGAGAGGGCGATACAGTTCAATATCGACCGCTCCACCATGGAGTCCAGCGCCGCGCTGGACTACCTGGTCGAGCGCGGCGCGGCCGATATGAAGGAATCGTTTTATTGATTAGCCACCGCGGTTTTGAAACTGCTTCCAGTCAAATCCCTCTCCAGTCCTCTTTCTTTTCCTCCCACTGGTCGAAGACCCGCTGGGCGGTGCGCAGCGAGGCGTTGGTCCGCGGATAGCCGATGTAGGGAGCGCAGGTCGTGATTGCCTCGATGATCTCCTTCTGAGTCGCGCCCTGATTGATCGCGCCGCGCACCTGCCGTTCCACGGCGTCGTACTCGCCCTGCGCCGCGCA
>CAZQJF010000616.1:0-2682 GCA_964593735.1 uncultured Streptomycetaceae bacterium
TCGAGTTGCGGCTTGGTATCCACGCGCGCCTTGTCGGAGAGCAGGAGGCTGCGGCTTTCCTGCATTGAATCGGTGAGCTGGGCGCCGGGGCGCACCATGATCTTGCCGTTGAACACCGCGTGCGCGGCGCCGCTCACGATGCACTTGTTCAACTGGCGGCACTTCCCGTTGGGCCGGGCGTGGTCCATGAGGGTATGGGTATCGGCAAGTTGCCGGCCGCCGACCAGCGTAAGCCCGTCCATCTGCACCCGCGCGCCCTCGCCCTGCTGCAGCACCTGGAGATACTGGCGTGAGATGCGCGCGCCCAGGGCTACGGAATGCGACGCGTAGAAGGCGTCCTGACCGAGTGCCACCGCGCTGGCGGCGATATGGAAAGCACTGCGCGCTTCCTGCTGCAGCTTCACATGCTGAACGTGAGCGCCCTGCCCCAGGACTATCTCCGTGACCGCGTTGGTGAAGTACGTCGTATCGGCCAGGCTCGCGTATTGCTCGATAAAAGTGCACTCGGCGCCGGCCTCGGCGACCACCAGGCAGCGCGGATAGGCCGCTGTCTCCGCTTGCGTGGAAACGAACAACAACTGGACGGGGGTGGGACACTTCTGGTTCCTGGCCACCCAGATGAATGCCCCGTCACGAAGATACCCGGTGTTGACCGCCGCGAAGACGTCGCGGTCGTAACCGGCATGCCGCGCAAGGTGCGGCTCGATCACCGCGCCGTGCGTCGCGAGCACCGCCGCGAGATGGGTGACGACGACTCCATAGGGCAGGCCGGCAGTAACCGAATGCTCCGGGGAGTAAACGCCGTCCAGGAATACGAGCCGGGTGGTTGCTTCGGGCGCGAGAAATTGGGCGATCTCGACCGTTCCCGGCCGCGGCGCGGCGGCTGGCCGGAACTTGACCCGGGTGAGCGGCGTGAGGTCAGTGAAACGCCATTCCTCGTCCCGGGTCGTGGGCACCGCGAGAGCGTTCGCGCGCTCGAGCGCCTGCGCGCGCCGCTCGTTCAGCCAGCCCAGGCCGCCGCGAGGCAATTCGCAGCCCTGGAGCAGGGACTCGATATAGGGATGGCTGGCAGCGACGGTCATGGCTATGGTGGATGGTGAATGGTGACTAGAAGCTATCTAATAAACCGGCCGAGAACGCAAAACAAGTCCAGGAACAGACAGGATTGACAGGATGTACAGGATGAAAACGTCTGTTGGTCTTTTGCGGGGTTATCCTGTAAATCCTGTTCATCCTGTCGGTTTTCCGTTTTTGACATGGGTCCTAGTGGCTCGTGACCCGCGACTCGCGACCGGCCGCGGCCACGTCCTTGGCCGCGCGTTCGTCGACGACCCACTCGTAGCCGCGGCTCTCCAGCTCCAGGGCCAGCTCCTTGCCGCCGGTCTTGATGATGCGGCCGCCTTCCATGACGTGCACGTAGTCGGGCACGATGTCGTTCAGCATGCGCTGGTAGTGGGTCACCAGGACGAGCGCGTTGTCGGCGTCCGCCAGGCGGTTGATGCCGCCCGCCACGACCCGCAGCGCGTCGATGTCGAGGCCCGAATCGGTCTCGTCGAGGATCGCGAGCCGCGGCTCGAGCAGCGCCATCTGCAGGATCTCGTTGCGCTTTTTCTCTCCGCCCGAGAAGCCCTCGTTCACCGAGCGGTCGAGAAAGCTCGCATCCATGTCGAGCAGTCTCATCTTCTCGCGCACGTAGTCGTCGAACTCCAGCGGATCGAGCTCGTCGCGCCCGCGCAGCGCCTGCACCGTGTTGCAGGCGAGGCGCAGGAATGCGCTGTTCGAGACCCCGGGAATCTCGACGGGATACTGGAAACCGAGGAACAACCCGGCCCGCGCGCGCTCTTCGGGCGTCATCGCGAACACGTTCTTGCCTTCGAACAACGCAGTGCCGCCCACCACTTCGTAGGCCGGGTGCCCCGCCAGCGCCTTGGCCAGCGTGCTCTTGCCCGAACCGTTCGGGCCCATCACCGCGTGCACTTCACCCGCGCGCACCGTGAGCTCGATGCCCTTGAGTATCTCCACACCCGAAACCTTCACGCGCAGCCCGCGCACTTCGAGCAGCGTCTTCGCGCCAGGCTTGATCATCCGACGCTCCCTTCGAGCTTGAGCCCGAGGAGCTTGGTGGCTTCCACGGCAAACTCCATCGGCAACTGCTGGAACACGTCTCGGCAGAAGCCGTTGATGATCATGGAAACCGCTTCCTCAGCACCGATGCCGCGGCTCGCGAAGTAAAACAACTGGTCCTCCCCGATCTTGGACGTGGTCGCCTCGTGCTCGACCTTCGCGCTCTGGTTCTGCACCTGGATGTAGGGGAAAGTATTGGCGCCGCTTTTCGCGCCGATCAGCATCGAGTCGCACTGCGAGTGATTGCGCGCGTTCTCCGCGCGGGAGCCGATCTTCACGAGCCCGCGATAGCTGTTGTTCGACTGCCCGGCGGATATGCCCTTGCTGACGATACGGCTGCGCGTGTTGCGGCCGATATGGACCATCTTGGTGCCGGTGTCGGCCTGCTGGTGGTGGTTCGTCAGCGCGACTGAATAGAATTCGCCGATCGAGTTGTCGCCCAGCAGCACGCACGACGGGTATTTCCAGGTGATCGCCGAGCCGGTCTCGACCTGGGTCCACGAAATCTTGGAGTTCACGCCCTTGCACAGTCCGCGCTTGGTGACGAAATTATAGATG
>CAZQJF010000617.1:0-2676 GCA_964593735.1 uncultured Streptomycetaceae bacterium
GACGAGCTGCCGCAGTTCATCAACGTGCTGCAGGGGCGCATGAGCATCGTCGGCCCGCGGCCGCATGCGATCGCGCACAACGAGACTTACCGCAAGCTCATCAAGAGCTACATGATCCGCCACAAGGTGCGCCCCGGCATCACCGGCTGGGCGCAGGTGAACGGGCTGCGCGGCGAGACCGACACCGTCGACAAGATGAAGGCGCGCATCGAGTACGACCTCGACTACCTGCGCCACTGGTCGCTCAAGCTCGACCTGCACATCATCTGGCGGACGATCTTCGTCGTTTTCCGCAACCAGAACGCCTACTGATGAAAGGCCGCGCGATGACCCTCTCCCCCCTTGGGGGCTCTGCCTCTGCGGAGCAAGGCAGAGGGAGCGGCATACGCGCCCTGTGCTTCGTCGGCTTCGCGGCGATGACCGTGCAGCTCATCTTCCTCGCCGAGCCGCAGTTCGCCGACAGAGTCCTGAACGTGGTCTGGGACAAGGGTGTGCACGCCGCCTACTTTGCGGTGATGGCCCTGCTCCTCTGGGTCGCCGTCGCCCGGCGCTGGGCGCTCGCGGTATGGATCACGGTGGCGCTCATCGGCGCGGCCGACGAGACCCGCCAGGCGTTCACGCCCGGCCGCATTGCCGACTTCAACGACTGGCTCGCCGACGGCGCGGGTGCCGCGGCCGCCCTCATCATCGCGAGGCGCCTCGCGCCCCTCGCCCCGCGCGTCGCCGACGCGCAAGACTTCGCAGATACCGGAGGTTAGCCATGTGTGGAATCGTAGGCGCCGTAGCGCGGCGCAACGTCGTGCCGATCCTGCTGGAGGGCCTCAAGCGCCTCGAGTACCGCGGCTACGACTCCGCCGGCATCGCCGTCGTGAACGGCAAGCTGCAGCGCCTGCGCAGCACCGGGCGCGTGGCGCAGCTGGGGCGCCTCGTCGACGAGAACAGCCTGCACGGCAACATCGGCATCGCCCACACGCGCTGGGCCACGCACGGCAAGCCCTCCGAGATCAACGCGCACCCGCACGTGAGCGGCGGCATCTCCGTGGTCCACAACGGCATCATCGAGAACCACGAGGAGATGCGCGGCAAACTGCGCGACCAGGGCTACGCATTCACCTCGGACACCGACACCGAGGTCATCGCTCATCTGATCCATTCGCTCGTTGCGAAAGGATACGGCCTGTTCGAAGCGGTACGCGCGAGCACGGCCATGCTGACCGGCGCCTACGCGATTGCGGTCATCCACGAGCCTGACACGACCAGGCTGGTGGTGGCGCGCCGAGGGGTGCCGCTGCTTCTGGGCCTGGGTGACGGCGAGAACTTCGCCGCCTCGGATACCTCCGCGCTGCTCCAGGTTACGCGGCGGATCATCTATCTGCAGGATGGTGATTGCGCCGAGATCGGACTGAAGCACGTGCGCATCGTCGAGTCCGGGGGCAACGGCGTCGAGCGGCCCGTGCATACGAGCGAGCTGAGCTCGGCTTCGGTGGAGCTCGGCACGTACCGCCATTACATGCAGAAGGAAATCTTCGAGCAGCCGGCGGCGATCGCCGCTACGCTGGAGAACGTCGTCAACGCGCCGGCGATTTCTCCGCTGCTCTTCGGCGCCGGGTCCGACGAGATACTGAGCAACATCAATGGGGTGCTGATCCTGGCGTGTGGCACGAGCTACCACGCCGGCATGGTGGCGCGCTACTGGCTGGAAGGACTCGCGGGCGTCCCGTGCAACGTCGAGATCGCGAGCGAGTACCGTTATCGCGACTCGGTACCGAATCCCGAAACACTGGTGGTCGCGATATCGCAGTCGGGCGAAACCGCCGACTCGCTCGCGGCGGTGAGCCACGCCAGGTCGCTTGGACACCGCCATAGCTTGGCGATCTGCAACGTGCCGGAATCCGCCCTCATGCGCGCCTCGGATCTCAAGTTCCTGACGCGCGCCGGTCCGGAGATCGGTGTGGCTTCGACCAAGGCGTTCACCACCCAGCTGGTCGCCCTGCTCCTGCTCGCTGCGACCCTCGCGAAGCTGCGCGGACGGCTCGCGCCGCAACGGGAAGCGGAGTTGCTGCGCACGCTGCGCGCCCTGCCGGCAATGCTGACAGAGGTGCTCGGCATCGAGCGCCAGGCGGCGGCGTGGGCCGGGGAGTTCGCGCAGCGCCAGCACGCGCTTTTCCTCGGCCGCGGCATCCACTATCCGATCGCCATGGAAGGCGCGCTCAAGCTGAAAGAAATCTCCTACATACACGCGGAGGCCTACGCCGCCGGCGAATTGAAGCACGGGCCGCTCGCTCTGGTCGACCGCCACATGCCGGTGATCGCGATCGCGCCGAACGATGCGCTGCAGGAGAAACTGAAATCCAACCTGCAGGAAGTGCGCGCCCGCGGCGGCGAGCTGTACGTGGTGGCCGACGGCGATACCCGGCTCGCCGAGGGCGACGGCGTGCACGTGATCAGATTACCGTCAAGCGGCGGCGTGGTGTCGCCGATCCTCCACACCGTTCCGTTGCAGCTGCTCGCCTATCACGCCGCCCTCCATAAAGGCACCGACGTGGATAAACCCCGCAATCTGGCCAAATCAGTGACCGTCGAATAGAGGGGGCGTCACAAAATAAGCGGAGGGGCTCCTGCTCTCCCCTCGCAGTTTGTTGAAAATCGCCAAAAGAACCGTTCGTATTGAGCGTA
>CAZQJF010000618.1:0-2656 GCA_964593735.1 uncultured Streptomycetaceae bacterium
TGACGATGACGTCCCGGTCGCCCTGCACGCGGGTCGCGATCGCCCATTCGACGTCCACGGCGTCGTGCACATCGATATCGTCATCCACCACGACGACGTGCTTCATATCCTGCGCAGTGAGAGCGGCGAGCAGGGCGTTCTTGCCTTCGCCCGCCTGCTTCCGGATCGAGATTACCGCGTGCCAGAAACCGCAGCCGCCGAGCGTCACGTTGATGTCTTTCACGAGGATGCCTGCGTTCTTGAGAGCGCGGCGCAGCGACGTGTAGCGCGTGGGCGCCGCGAGCCAGGTGTTTTCCCACGGCATGTGCAGCGCATAGTAGATCGCGTCCCTGCGCCGCGCGATCGCCTTCACCTTTACCAGCGGGTTCCAGTGCAATCCGCCCATCAGGCGCGTGAATTCACCGAAGCGGCCCTCGGGGTGGGTCCAGCCCGTAGGCAGGATCTCGGCTTCCAGCACGATCTCGGCGTCGGCGATGCACGGCAGGTCCACCGTTTCGCACATCGCCAGCTCGACCGGCGCGCCGCGGATTCCGCCGGCGATGGCCATCTCGTCGACTCCGAGCGGCGCGCGGAAGCCCGACCCCATGAGCTCGTAGGGATGGGTGCCGATAGAAATCGAGATCGGGCAGGGCCGGCCGGCCTCGTAGGCGCGCTGGGCGAACAGCCGCATGTTGTTCGGCGTGACGATGTCGATGCCGGTCAGGTTTTTCTCCTTGACCATGAAACGGTACATGCCGCAGTTCATGCCGTGCTCCGGGTCCCGCGCGATCACCACGCCGGCGGTGATCATGGGGCCGCCGTCGAAGATCGAGGACATGGGGACCGGCAGGCGGTACAGGTCCACCTTGCCGTCCACCTCGACGACCTCCCGGTTGCGGGCCGTCTCGACGTATTTCGGCGGTATCGGATGGTCTATGCCCTGCTGGAGCCGGTACTCGATCTCCGAAAAGTTGGCGCAGCCCAGCCCGAGACTGGCGCGCCGGCTGGAACGAACGATGCCCGACACGACGGGCATGTCGTAGCCGATGACGTCGTGGAAATGCAGCGCCGTTTCGGCTTGATCGACCAGCGTTGCGATGTGGCGGATGTCCACCGGCTGCTTGATGTCGGTGAGTTCCTTCTCGGCGCGCAGCCGGTCCAGGAAGCCCCGGAAATTCTCGTTTTCGTACATGCTAGAACCTATCTCAAATACGGCGGGATTCAGCCACGGATACACACAGATAAACACGGATAGGAATTACTGGCATCGAAGACCTTCTGCACGCCGAGAGGCTCGATAACCTTCGAAGGCTGCGTGGTCGCGTGCTCTTATCTGTGTTCATCTGTGTTTATCTGTGGCTCAAATGGGGTTTTGATACCGCTTCTAATCTTTCACCAGGTCGTGCCTCATGCCTTCCCAGCGGCTGATGTCCCCGTGCGCGCCGAAGAGATCGAGCACGCGCCCCACCGTGTGATTTACCAGGTCATCTATCGTCTTGGCGCCGCTGTAGAACGCCGGCACCGGCGGGAAAATCACGCCGCCCATTTCGGTTACTGCCGCCATGTTCCGGATGTGCGCGAGGTTGAGCGGCGCCTCGCGGGTGATGAGCACGAGCCGCCGGCGTTCCTTCAGCACCACGTCCGCGGCACGGCTGATGAGATTGTCGGAAAACCCGTGCGCGACCGCCGCCAGCGTCTTCATGGAGCACGGCGCGATCACCATGCCCTCCGTGATGAACGAGCCGCTGGAGATCGCGGCGCCCACATCGCGCACGTTGTGGACCACGTCGGCCAGGCGGCTGATGTCCTTGCGCGCGAGGCGGTATTCCTGCCACGCGTTCAACATGCCGGGCTCGGAGACGACGAGGTGCGTTTCCCAGCCGCCCCGGTTGCGCAGCGTTTCCAGGATACGCAGCCCGTAGATCGAACCGGTCGCGCCGGTCATGGCGACGATGAGGCGCTGCCGGTGCTTGCGGGAAGGGCGTTTTTTCATGCGTTCTCCGCTTCCTTCTTCCAGCGGAAGAGGTAATTTTCGAGCGGCCGCAGGATGCCCATTTCAATCGCGGCCATCATCGCCACCAGCGTGATCGTCCAGGCGATCACCTGGTCGGTCTGAACGAGGTCGGCGGCCTGCCGCAGCCGGTATCCTACACCGCTCGAGGAGCCGAGAGTCTCCGCCACCAGAGAGACGCGCCAGCAGGTTCAGTCGATTCACGATTCACGCCCTTTCTACTATTTGGGCGGCGCCGTGAAGTACGTTCCGCGGCCACTCGCCACCAGCGCGCCCTCCTTGTCGTAGAGCGAGGCTTCCGCGGTCGAAAACTGGTTGCCCATGCGCACGACTCTTGCTTTCGCGGTGAGGTCGCCCGGCATCGCCGCCTTGTGGAAGTCTACCCGCATGTCTATTGTCGGCACGGGCCGGCCGAGCTTCGCTGCGATCGCGTAATCGGCGGCGACGTCAATGATTGCGGCGACGATACCGCCGTGCGTGTAGCGCCGGTCGGGATTGACCACCCATTCCTCGCGCCATGCGGCCGTTACTTCTATGCCTTCCCCGTCGACCTTCGTCACCGTGAAATTGAGCCACCGGTTGAACGGCCCGCGGGTGATGAGTTCCTGGAGCTTCTCGATGTTGATTGCCTGTTCGCTCATGCGCGTGCCTCGTATTTGCGGTCTG
>CAZQJF010000619.1:0-2656 GCA_964593735.1 uncultured Streptomycetaceae bacterium
CGTCAGGGCCGCGGCATCGGAGCCGGCCTGCGGCTCGGTCAGGCCGAAGCAGAAGGACAGCTCCCCGCGCGCCACCCGGGGCAGAAGCCGTTCTTTCTGCTCGCGGGTGCCGTATTGCATCACCGCGTAGCCGCCGTAGGTGAGCGTGCGAAACATCCACATGCCGAGCTCTTCGAAATGCCGCCCCACCTCCTCCAGCAGGATGGCAAGCTCGATCGGGGAGCCGCCGGTGCCGCCGTACTCGGCGGGCAGGGCGAGCCCGAACCAGCCGTGCTGCGCCAATGCCTCGTAGGCTTCCCGCGGCGGACGCGCGTCGTTGTCGCAGCGCTCGGCGTATTCGGGCGGGCACACCGCACCGAGCAGCTCCTGCAAATGGCCGCGCAGCGCTTCCTGATCGGGGGTGAACGAGAAATCCACTTGCGTCTCGCGCTAAGCGTCCAGTTTCGCCAGTTCCAGTACCCGCTTCGCCCGCTGATACATGGCGTAGTCCACGAGTTTGCCCTCGACCACGATGGCCGCGGTGGCGCCGGTTTTTTCCACCGCCTCGAATTCGCTGATCACGCGCTGGTAGTAGATGACTTCCTTCTCCGGCACGGCGTATGCCTGCCGTACCGGCGCTATCTGCTTCGGATGGATGACGGTGCGCCCCACGTAGCCCAGACGGGCGGACAGACGCGAATCCTGTATCAGGCCCTGCTCGTCGTTGAGGTCGCTGAACACGCCGTCGAGCGGATAGAGTTTGCCCGCCGCGCGGGTGTCGAGCAGCACTTTCGATCTCGCGTAGAGCAGCTCGGTGCCCTCGATGGACCAGCTGCAGCCGAGGTCGGTCTGAAGATCGCCGTCGCGCGCGGTGCCTATGCACGTGCTCGCCACCCGGGGCGAGGCCATGACGAGATCGTAGCAGCGGTAGACGCCGAGGGTGCTTTCGATCTGCAGGATGATCTCTACCGTGCCCCGCTGCATCTTCGCGGCGGTTTCCTGCCGATCGAGGGCGGCCGCGGCATCCTGCACTTCGGCTACGCTTTCCACCTTTGACATCAGTATCGCGTTGAGGCCCGGGCGCACGATGGCGGCGAGGTCGTCGGCCAGCATGCCGGTGGTGGCGGCATTGGTGCGCACGAAGATGGCCGGTGCGGAGCGCGCGGCACTCGCGCCATCGATCGCTTTCGCCACCCGGGCGCGGGCTTCCGCCTTGGCCGCGACCGGCACCGAGTCCTCAAGATCCAGTATCACCGCATCGGCGCTGCTTTCCAGCGCTTTGGCCATCACGCGGTCCTTGCTGCCGGGCGCGAAAAGGGCTGTTCGGACTGGTCTCACGCAATCGCTCCGTTCGCTGAATCAGGGCTGCAGTTGCGCGCTGGAACGGAAACCATACGTGCGCATCCATTCGCCCAGCGAACGCCGGTCCGGGCGCTGGTAGAGCAGCCGCTGGCTCGCCCGCAAGCCGATGCTCCCGGCGAGTTCCGCCATCGCTTCCGCGAGTTTCAGCAATACAGCATTGCAGTCCATGACGAGTGCGCCGTCCACTTCCTGGATCTTTTCGCGCCGGATGATTGCGTTCACGGTCGCACACGCCGCAAGAATCACCTCGGCGCCCTGCGCGGCGAGACGGCGCGATACGCCGATGAAGGTCCCCGTCATCTTCTCCGGGCTGGTGAAGGCGGTTTGCACCTCGTTGAAATCAATGCCCAAGTTGCCGAACGGGATGTGCCGCGACGCGAGCCCGTACTCGAATGCCTTGCGGTCGTAGTACTGCGCCTGCTTGTTGTGGAATGCGACCCCCGAAAACTTGTATCCATACATGCAGGCCATCAGCATCGAGGTCTCGCCCAGGCCCAGCACGGGAATCGAGACTAATTCGCGCGCTTCCTGCATCGCCGGGTCGAGAAAGCAGCCGATCGCGACCGCGTCGTAGCCCTGGTCGGCCGCCTGGATGATCTTGTTGAGCACGCCGCCGGGCCCGTAGCTGTTGACGGCCACCACGGCGTTGTAATGCAGGTCCATCGAACCGTCATCGACACCGTTGATATCGATTTGAGTATCCGGCCGCTTCACGCTCGTCAGGTGCTCGGTAAGCGTCGTTCGGTAATCATGCAGTCGATGAATCGGGGTGCTGCTCTGCCACCAGATTTTCATTTCGATCTCCTTCAGCCGGTTATCCGCCGCACGGGAATCGCGGCCCGCGGGCGGGCAAGCGGGTCATGTTACAGCCGGCCCCACGGCTGTCCTTGATCCACATCAAAGCAAAGCAAAGGATTGTGTAACCCGCGCCCGCGGCGCGAGGCTCAAGCAGGGCTGTCACTTCTTCAGCCCCTCGAGCGCTTTCTCGCGCCACGCCGGCCAGGCTCGGTTGTAGTTCTGCACCGGGTTCGAGGCCTGGACTTCGGCGTCGTCGAAATAAGTGATCTTGCCGCCGGGGCCCGCTTTCCATAACTTTCTCTACGAGCGGGTGTGGCGCGACAACCGGCGCCGTGCTGCCGAGCGGTTAGCCACCTGGGATTTGCTTCATACGTACCCACATGATTATAAAGTGATATTCGTGGGCGATGCGACGATGAGCCCGTACGAGATCGCCTATCCCGGCGGCAGTGTGGAACACACCAACGAGGAAGCGGGCGCGGTCTGGATGCAGCGGTTATTGACCGTTTATCACAAC
>CAZQJF010000620.1:0-2653 GCA_964593735.1 uncultured Streptomycetaceae bacterium
TTTTGCGTAAGGAGTGTGTCGGGACAAAGTCCGACACACTCCTAGTGGTGCGGTTTTCGGCCGGGCGTCCCAACTCAGTGCGCCCAGGGCCGGTGACGGCGCTCCTTCAACTCCTGCCCGCGCTACTTCGGACCCGGCTTGTCCTTTTCCCTGTCCCACCGCATGTAGTACCAGCAAAACCCACCCACCAACACGATGGATACCACCCCCAGTACCACGAGGTACGCGGTGCCGAGGGGTTCAATCACCGGCGCTCCGGTGGCGCTCGTTTCCTGCGCCACTGAAACTACCGGAAGGGAAATCAGGAAAGCAAGAATTGCGGACAAAACGTTTTGCATGTGGCTCCTGTGGTTGACGACTCGCGGGGTCCCGCTACCTGTCGCGTGGCGGGGAGGGGATAGGTGTCTCAGTCCGTGCTTACGCCGAGCTTACGGGCCCAAATTGCGGCGTATCGGATGCTGAAGCGTATCACGTTACCTCGCCCTGTATCGCTACGGGCGACCCAGAATATGGACGAATGGCAACAGCCCCACCACGAAGGGGAAGATGAAGAACTCCGGTGCCCCGGCGTGGAGCATGGCAACGCCCCTTGCGGAGCCGCTCGACGAAGGAAGCCAGCCGCTTGCTAAATGACGCGTCCTGGGTGAAGTGTCACCCGCGCCTGAGATGCGGTGATGCCGCCATCGCCGGCTACTTCACGGTAAAGGTCTTGGTGCCGGCCGGCTTGTCGTTCACGAAGATCTCCACTTGGTAGTCGCCCACCGGCCATCCGTCAGGCTTGCTGACGTGGAATTCAGTGCTGGCAGGACCCGTCGATACGATCGTCTGCGTGTCTTCCATCACTACGGCCTCCTGGCCGTTCTTGCCGTAGGTCCACTTCGCCTTGAGCGTCGCGGTACCGGCGCCGGTGGTAGCGACAGAAGCGTAGAGCGTATCTTTCGTGCCGAAGCTGTCGGTTGCTTGCGTGACCTTCTTGTCGGTACCGATCGCGTTGCCCGTGGTGATCGTACCAACCGTGACAGCCGCCGCCGGAGCAGGGGCAGGGGCAGAGGTTGAGGGGGCAGGGACCGATCGGGGTGTCGGAGCTTCTTCCTTCTTGCAGGCATGGAGGGCAAGGATAAGCGCGGCGAGCATACCGAGCATGCATTTCTTGTGCATTGGTATTTCCATTGTTGAATTGAAGAAGCCCGCGCGTCAGAGCCCTTCGTAAAATACCCTAGCGTTCAGGCACGGTTGCGCGTGGCGAGGCCATAGATCACGAGAAGGATGATCGCGCCGATCACCGACCCGATAAAGCCAGCCGCCTGCCCCGCCTGGTAAAGCCCCAGCGCCTGCCCGCCGTACGTGGCGAGCAGCGAGCCCGCGATACCGATAAGGATGGTAACGATGAAGCCGCCCGGATCGTTTCCCGGCTTCAGCATCTTGGCAACCAGCCCGACCAGGAACCCGATGATTATGGTAACGATGATGCCCATTGCGGTAACTCCTTATGAGGTTTTTGCGGCGAGGACGTTCCTGTTGAACCGCGACACTGACCCGCAGTAACCGGAGGCAGGCCAGCGCTCGCCGCGACGTTGCCGGCCGGATATGAGTTATGACTTCAGCAGGCCAGAGCGGTTCTTGAGCACGACTAGTCCGTCTGGCGTCGCCGATGCTCACTTTCCGCACGAAAGACACGAACGGCACCGCCAATCACGCCCACCGCCCTGCCGTCACGCTCGTCACGCCCCTGTTAATCTATGTCCCGCGGACATCCTCCGCGCTCCAGGACTATCGCCATGACGAACCCCGCCACGCCGCCGACCGCAAGAGTGGACCAGCAATTCGCGCCCGACGCGGCGCAATTCGGCAAGCCGGCCGCCGGCTGGCGACGGCGCCTCTACGAGATCGTATTCGAGTCCGATACCCGCACCGGCAAGCTGTTCGACGTGATATTGATCGCCGCCATACTCCTGAGCGTCGCCGCGGTCATCGCCGACAGCGTGGAGGATATCGCCCGCCGGCACGGCGCCGCGCTCAACGTGCTGGAATGGGTGTTCACCCTGCTCTTTACGCTGGAGTACATCGCCCGGCTCTCGTGCGTCGATCGTCCCCTGCGCTATGCCACGAGCTTCTTCGGCATCGTCGATCTGATCGCCGTACTGCCGACCTACCTCGCCGCGCTGGTCCCCGAAGCGGCGCTCCTGATCGACGTGCGCATCCTGCGGCTCCTGCGCGTATTCCGGATCTTCAAGCTGACCGCCTACATGAGCGAGTACCGCCTGCTCGGCGAGGCCATGGCGGCCAGCGGCCGCAAGATCATGGTATTCCTGTCCGTCGTCGTGATGGTCGTGCTGATCACCGGCACGCTCATGTACGTGGTGGAAGGTCCCACGCACGGCTTTACCAGCATTCCAATCGCCGTCTACTGGGCGATCAGCACGATGACGACGGTGGGATATGGCGACATCGTGCCGCGCACCGATGTCGGGCGCACCCTGGCGTCGATCATGATGCTGATGGGTTGGGGAATACTCGCGGTGCCGACCGGCATCGTAACGGCCGAGATGACCGTGCAGCGATTCCGCCCCAGGTGGATCTCAAGCAAGACCTGCCGCGCCTGCAGCAGCGTGGGCCACGAGGACGACGCCAGCTATTGCAGGATCTGCGGCGC
>CAZQJF010000621.1:0-2650 GCA_964593735.1 uncultured Streptomycetaceae bacterium
GCTGCGCGACAGCCGGCGGCGGCTCACCTGGTCGCAGCTCCTGTCGTGGGTGGACGCGCTCGCTGCCGACCTGCACCAGGCGGGGGTCAGGCGGGGGCAGCGGGTTTCGGTCTGGCTCCCGAACCGCGCGGAGGCGGTCGTGGTGCTCCTCGCCTGCTCCCGCAACGGCTACGTCTGCAATCCCTCGCTGCACCAGAACTACACCCTGAAGGAAGTGATGGAGCTGCTCGAGCGCATACAGAGCGCGGCGCTGTTTGCGCAGCCGGGATACGGCACGGACGCCGGCCGCTGCGACATCTTTGCCGCCGCGAAATCCCTGGCTTCGATGAAGCGCGTCTACCGCCTGGACGCTGCGGGCGCCGTCGCGAGCGATGCGGATGCCGCGGCATTTCCACCACCCGGGATGGAATTGAATCCTGGATTGTTGCCGTCGCCGGACGGCAATCCCGACAAGATCGTGTACCTGGTGTTCACGTCGGGGACGACGGGGCAGCCGAAAGGCGTGCTGCATTCGGACAACACGCTGCTCGCCAACGGGCGCGCCATGGTGCGGGACTGGGGCCATGACGAGCGCACCGTGCTCTACAGCCACAGCCCGCTTTCGCACCACATCGCGACGGTGGCAATCGAGCAGATGCTGGTGGCGGGATGCGAGCTCGTCGTGAACGATCCGCCCGCCGGCATGCGGCCGCTCGACTGGATCATCGAGACCGGCGCTTCATACGTGATGGGAGTGCCGACCCACGCCATCGACATCCTTGCCGAAGCAAAGCGGCGGGGACTCGGTCGACTCGGCAAGGTGAACATCTTCTACATGGCCGGCTCGACCATTCCGCCGGAGACGGCACTCGCGTTCCTGGAACTCGGCGTGAAGCCCCAGAACATCTACGGGATGTCCGAAAACGGCTCGCATCAGTACACCCTGCCGGACGACGACGTCGAAGCGATCACCGGAACCTGCGGCAAGGCGTGTCACGGCTACGAGACGAAACTGTGGGACCCCGCAAATCCGGACGTCGAGGCGCAGCCGGGCGCCGTCGGCGAGATCGGCACGCGCGGCGGGTTGCTGATGCTCGGCTACTTCGACAACCAGGCGGCAACCGAGGCCTCGTTCAATGCTGCCGGCTGGTTCATGAGCGGCGATCTTGGCCAGTTCGATGCCAGGGGCAACCTGCAGATCGTCGGCCGCAAGAAAGACCTCGTGATCCGCGGCGGCCACAACATCCATCCCGCGCGCATCGAGAACCTCGCGCTCTCTCACCCCGCCGTGCTCAAGGCCGCGGCGTTCGCGGTGGCCGACCCGCGGCTCGGCGAACGCGTGTGCCTGGCGATCATCCCGCGCGACGGCAGCCGCGTAGGCGGCGACGAGTTGCTGCGCCATCTCGATACGGCCGGCCTGTCCAGATTCGACATGCCCGAGTATTTCATCGCACTCGACGCTTTCCCCCTGACCGCGAGCGGCAAGATCCTGAAGCGCGAGCTCGTCGAATGGGCGAAGAGCGGGCGCATCCAGCCCGCCCCGGTGCGCTTCACCGCGGACGAAAAAGTGGCTCGTGGCTCGTGATTCGTTACTCGTTATTCGCTATTCGTCTATCGACGCGGCGCGAACCGCGCCGAATGCCCTGTCATCGACCAGTAACGAGCAACGAGTAACGAACCACTCCTTCATATGAGCATCGAGCTGAAACGCATCGAGGAATTCGCCCTCCTCACCCTGAACCGCCCCGAGGCCCTGAACGCGCTTTCTTTCGCGCTCATAGCCGAGCTCGGCCGGACGTTCGATGAGGTCGCGCAAAGCGACGCCAGGGCGCTGCTCATCACCGGCTCGGGCGACAGGGCGTTCTGCGCCGGAGCCGACATCAAGGAACTTACCGGCCGTTCGCTCGTGGAGCAGAAACGCGGCGCCGAAACGGGGCAGGCCGTATTCGCACAGCTCGACCGTCTGCCCATGCCGACGGTCGCGATCGTCAACGGCTATGCATTCGGCGGGGGCCTGGAGCTTGCCCTCGCCTGCACCTTCCGTCTCGCCACGCGCAACGCGAAGATGGGACTGCCCGAGGTCAAGCTCGGATTGATACCGGGCTACGGGGGCACCCAGCGCCTGCCGCGTGCCGTGGGCATGCCGCGCGCGCTGGAGCTCGTCATGACCGGGCGCACGGTAGACGCCGAGGAAGCGGCGCGCATCGGCCTGGTGAACCGGCTGATCGATGGCGACCCGCTGCAGGCGGGAATCGCGTTTGCGCGCGAGTTCGCGGGCTACAGCCTGCCCACGCTCGGCTTTGCGCGCGAGGCGGTCACGCGGGCGCTGGACACGCCGCTGCACGAGGGGTTGAAGATCGAAGCCGATCTTTCCACGCTCGCCTTCCGCACCGAAGACGCTGCCGAAGGCATGGCGGCGTTCATCGAGAAGCGCAAGCCGACGTTCAAGGATCGCTAGAAGCGTCTCCAATAACCCATTTGAGCCACAGATAAACGCAGATGAACACAGATAGTTCTCTTCCGGCAAATCGACAGGCATCGGGTCAAGTTTATCTTGCAATGAACTGGTGTTATCCGTGTTTATCTGTGTGTATCTGTGGCTAAGTTCTGATTTTGGTTTTTGAGATAGGTTCCAGTGGCCGCATCGAACCAAACATCGGGCAAGGTCATC
>CAZQJF010000622.1:0-2644 GCA_964593735.1 uncultured Streptomycetaceae bacterium
CCCTGCCCGCGCAATTTTCTCCCCAGCTCGATCCCGCTCATGCCGGGCATGCGCACGTCAAGAAGTGCGAGATCGGGCACGTCGCGCCCGGCCGCGCCGAGCGCGTCCTCGCCGCTCGCCGAACCGGTGACGCGATAGCCCGCGGAGCGCAACCCTTCAGCCAACGCGGCCAGCACCAACCGGTCGTCGTCCACCACCAGGATGTGCCGCTGCTTCCGTTCTTCGCCGCGCGCCGCCATTTTCATTTATCTCGCAACCGGCTGTTGCTGTCCGGCCAGCAACAGCGGGCCGAGCTCCAGAATCACCTCGACTTCACCCGGCTTGCCGTTGAAAGTAACGGTGCCACCCGGCGCCAGCAGTGTGCGCACCAGCTCCAGGCCGCTGCCCGTCGCCCGTCCGCCGGGGTAGTCGAAGCCCGCCGGCAGCCGCCCGCGGTTGGCAATGCGGATTTCGGCTGCATCCTTTGTCTCACGCAACTCGACGCGGGCGCGTTTCTCGCCCGCCTGCGACGACTGGTGCTTCAGCGCGTTGAAGACAAGCTCGTTCAGCGCGACGGCGACCGACACTGCTTCCGTGCCCGCGATGCAGGCCGGCCGCTGAGTCGTGCGCTCGAACGCTCGCTCCACGCGCCCGCCGAGCAGGCTTTCCGCGGAAGAGCAGATGGCGTTCGTGATCTCGGCGAGACTCAGCAAGCCGTCTGGCCGCGTCTCCTGCAGCCCGTAGACCAGCGCCACCGACTGCAACTGCGCGATTGCCTCCTCGATGCTAGGCGCAATGGCCGGGTATTTCGATATCTTCTGCCGCAGCAGCCCGGCGACGCCCTGCAGGCTGTTCTTGATGCGGTGATGCACTTCCCTTACCAGCGCGTCGCGCTGCGCTACCGCGTGAGTGAGCCGTTCCTGCTCCGCCTGTTTCTGGTCGGTAATGTCTTCCGCAAGGCCGCAGACCAGCGGTGTTCCGTCACCACGCGTCATCGGATAGGAACGGTCCCTGATCCAGCGCAGCGTGCCGTCGGGTCGGATGACCCGGTACTCGACGTCGAAATGATCGCCGCCCGCTACCCTGTCCACAGCTCCCCGCAGCCGCGGCAGGTCTTCGGGGTGGATGGATGCCATCCAGCCGTTGGGATCGCCGCGCAGGGATTCGCGGCTCCTGCCCCAGATCTTTTCATAGGCAGGGCTCACGTAGATGTTGTTGTCGAAGGCGAGCGTGTTGATCCAGAATACCTGGCCGATATTCTCCGCCAGAAGACGAAAGCGTTCCTCGCTTTCACGCAGCGCCTCCTCAGCCCGCTTGCGCTCGGTGATGTCCCGCATGATCGTCGAGATGCCCCATATCTCGCCGTTGGCGTCCCTGACCGGCGCGGGGCTGATCGAAACAAAAATGCGCCGGCCGTCCTTCGCGATCCGCGTCGTTTCCAGGTCGGGAACGGCCAGGCCCTGCACGACCAGCGCCAGCCAGTCGTTGAAGGTCTGGTGGAGCTCCGGCGGAATAATCAGAAAGATGCTGCGGCCGACGATCTCGGCAGCGGTGTAACCGAGCAGCCGCTCGGCGGCCGGGTTCCACGTCAGTAGGGTTCCGTCCAGCCGGCGCGACACGATGGCATCGTGGGATGACTCGACGATGGCGGCCATGCGCGCGTTCGCCTGGTGTGCCTCCTCCCGCTCGACGATACGCGCCAGTTGCGACGCGAGCGATTGCGCGGCCCCCATGATGTGCGGGTCCTGCGAGAGCGTTTCTTCGCTGAAGACCTCCATAATGGCCACGATGTCGCCGCGCACGATGATGGGAAAAGCGAAGCCCGCCCGCAGACCGGACTCGATCACCGCATGCCTGCGGGCGAACGCCGGCTCCCGTTGTGCGTCCTCAATCCACACTGCCGCCCGCTCGCGCAGCACCTGGCCGATGAAGGGCCCCGACCCGTCGTGAACCCGGCGGTTGCTGGCCTGGATGAAGCCGGCAAACCGGCCGCGGTCCGGCGCATACCATATCGATTGCCAGGGGTTGCCGGGCCCGGTATCCCGGATCAATTGCACGCGCCCGAGCGCCCATTGCCCATGCTTGCAGATGAGCTCCAGACAGGCTGCCATCGCCGCCTCGGGCGTGACCGCCTCGTTGGCCGCGCGCGCCAGCGATTCGAGCAGGCGCGCAAGTTGCGCGCTGCGGTGCACGGCAATCTCGGCATGCTTGCGCTTGGTGATGTCGCGGATGACGCCGGTGAAGAAAACGCCGGCGCCGGCGCTTCTGCTGGCCAACGACAGTTCCAGCGGGAATTCGGTGCCGTCCTTCCGTCGCCCCATCAGCTCCACCGTCCTGCCAACTACGGCTGGCGGCTGCCCGGAACGAGAACGCTGCAACCCCGCCTTGTGAGCTTCGTGAAAACGATCGGGCATCAAGAGGGTGAGCGGCTGGCCAGCGACCTCTTCGACGGCATACCCGAATATCCTCGACGCAGCCGGATTGAAGTAGGTCACGTTGCCGTTACTGTCGGCGGAGATAATCGCATCGTTAGCGGTTTCGGTCACGGCGCGGAATTGTTCCCGGCTCTTAAGCAAGGCGTCTTCGGCCCGATTGCGCTCGGTGACGTCGATGTTCATGCTCAGGCGCGCCTTCAGGCCATTGAACAGGATGTCCTGCGTGACAG